>NZ_JBFUEB010000049.1:0-45181 GCF_056404395.1 Rhizobacter sp. P2_D12
GCGAGTGGGCCACCGTGTTCGGCGATGCGAAGATGACCACTGCGCTGCTGGACCGGCTCACGCATCATTGCCACATCCTGGAGACCGGCAACGACAGCTACCGCTTCAAGAACAGCTCCGCTCAACCCACACTGCCCAAGAAGGAGTCCAAAGCCAAGAAGTTATCCACAACGTGAGCCAGCTTGGCTCGAAAACGGGTGGGTCAACATTGGATGGAAAACCCGGGTCAGCTCTCCGTGGAACTCAACAGAATAGGCCGAGCGCGCTGATTGCGCCCAATGAGAACAGCCGTCGATTCATGCGATCCCCCTGTTGTCGCTTCTCAACTTAAGACGATGCATTGCCGGCGTCGCCAAGGTTGACCATTGCATGGGTTGGCCGTGCGAGCAATCCTCACGGTTGAGGGTGGTTTGTGGTGGGTGTTGGGATTGAGCGCTGCGGCTGCACCCTTCGACACGGGCCTTCGACAAGCTCAGTCCCTGCTCAGGGCGAGCGGGCAGGGCGACCCTTCAATCTGGCGGAGAGAGGCCAGCCCATTCCTGACCGCCTTCGTCCACTCTGCCTGTTCTTCACCCTGTGCAGCGAGCCATTGCAACGCTTCCCGCGAACGCAGTCGAGCACAACTGACCCGTGGTGTCTCTCACAGGCTGCGCGGCGACTCTGCGAGAAAGCGAGGAAAGATCAAGCACAGAGCCAGGATGCTCGGAAGTGGGACGAACAGTTTGAATTGGACCCACGCCGCCATCGGGGCCAGCAGCGCGATGGCGACATTGGCCACCGCCAATGCCAGGTAGACGCAGCAGTAAGCCCAACTGAAGCGGCGCCACTCGCTGGGCAGCAGGTCAAGTCGATGGCCCCAGATGAAATACAGCAGGCCAGGCCGGAAGATCTGAAGCGAAGCCGCCATGGTGCCTGCCAGAAGCGTGTAGACGATGGTCGGCTTCAACGTCACAAGCCTGAGCTCCTGGCCGAAATCCGAGACAGACATCCAAAGGACCAACGGCATGCCGACAAGCGTCTGCAGCACCAACACCCGCCAGAACAGGGAAGCGCCCAGCTTGAAGCCATGGGTGGGCTGGGTGGGGCCGACTGCGATGTCGGCCACGTGCGACTTTGGTGGTGCGTACGGATTGTTGTCGGTCATTGTCAGGGCGAGCGAGGGGTGGGGCGTCGCGTGGGCGAGGCCGTGGCTTTCATTTCCACGCCACCGCCTCCCTTGGCGATGTCGATCCACAGCAATGTATCGACATGCGAGACAAACCGCTCGAAGTATTCGGGCGACAGATCGCGCATCAAGGTCAGCGAGCGATGCACCAGGTGATGAGAGTTGAGCGGTCCGGCGTTCTCCGGCAATGCCGATTGGGATTGCGCCAGCCGTTGCTCGGCGCTCAGCTTCGACCAGGTGCGCCGCAGGTAGGGCAAGACTTCCAGCGCCGCCGGCGTGTCGACAGCCTGTGGGGCGCTCTTTGCCTTCGTGGTGGAGACCACCTCGGTCTTGCGCCCGATGCGATCCACCAGCACGCCCAGCGCGCCGCGCGGTGCGGCGCCTTCCTCGCGGTCGTCCATCGATGGCAACTGCGCGCTGCCGGTGCCATCGCCAAAGGCCGCCAGCAACTCCGCCAGCCGCTCGTCCAGCACCCGCCGCACCTCGCCCTCGTGCTGCGCAGCCCGCCGCGCCATCGATTCGATGACCGCAAACCGCACCGGATCCGCACGCTCCGCCCCACGCTCCCGCAGCGCTTCAATGGCCGATTCGATCCCCTCGCGCATCACCGCGCAACCGCCGCAGCGGCGTTCCCCCGCGCAGGCCGCGGCGCAGGCGCCATCTCCACCCGCCGATTCTTCGCCCGCCCCTCCGCATCCGAATTCGCCGCCACCGGCTGTTCGGATCCGAACGCCGCCGCAAACACCGACGAAGACGGCAGCCCTTCCTCGATCAGCGCCCGCGTCACCGTCAGCGCGCGCTGTGCAGACAACTCCCAGTTGTCCGCAAACTCCCGGTTCCCGCCGCGCACCTGCCGGTCGTCGGTGAACCCGCTGATCATCAGGATCTCGTCCCGCGCCTGCAGGTACGCGCCCAGCGGCGCCGCCAGGCTCTTCAGCAACTGCCGCCCCTCCGGCTGCAGCTCGGCCGAGTTGAACGCAAACAGCACGCTGCCGCTGATGCCGATGCGCCCGTGGTCCAGCGTCACGCGCCCCGCGGCCAGCGGCACCGCCAGCGCACGCTCCAGGGCCTGCCGGCGCTGCTCTTCCTGCTGGTGCTTGCGCACCTCGTCGTCCAGCTTCGTCGCCAGCTCCAGCTGCCCCGCAATCGCGCACAGCAGGATCAGCACGAAGGCGCCCAGCAGCCCCGACATCAAATCGCCGAACACCGCCCACACCGGCGTGCTCGCCTCCACGCCCACGTCGATGTCGTCCATCACCGCGCCGTCGCCGCTGCCGCCGCCGCCACGGCCACCGGGGCCGCTGCCGCCTTGCCCGAATGCCGCTGCAGGTCTTCGATGATCTGCTTCTGCGACAGGATGCTCAGGTCGATCACCTCGCGCGCCTGCGCCACGTAGTACGCCAGCTGCTCGTCGCTGCGCGCCATCGACTTGGCCAGCGCCCCGTCGATGCGCTCCAGCTGCGCCACCAGCTTGTCGTTCGATGTGCTGAACAGCTGCACCGCCACGCCGAAGGCATCGCCCAGGCTGGCCACCTCCACCGCGCTGCCCGTCACCTGCGCCGCCACCGTGGCCAGCTTGTCCGCCTGCATGTCCACCTGTTCGCTGAAGCGCTCGCCCACGCGGTCCAGCAGCGCGGCCGATTGGCCCACCATCGCATCGATCGCGCCGCGCTGCTCGGTGCTGGCCTGGTGCACCGCATCCAGCAGCGTGCCCAGCGTCTCCAGCATGCGGGCGCGTTCGTCCAGCAGCGTGTTGTCGCGCGCCATGCTGTCCGACAGCTTCTGCCGCAGCTCCACGATCACATCGGCCGCCGCGCGCGGGGCCTCGGCCGCCACCTGCAGCACGCGGGCGATCTCGCCGGCCGTCGCCTTGGCCTGCGCTTCGGCCTGCGCGGTGATGTCGCGCGCGGTGCGCTCCATCGTCTCGCCGATCTGCAGTTGYTGCGCCAGCGTCTGCGCGCCGGCCTGCTGCCATTCGCGCTGCAGCGTGCCGGCCATCGCCTCCATCGCCTGCGTCATCGCCGCCAGGCGCTGCTGCTCGCGGGCAGTCGATGCGGCATGCAGGTCGGCATGCGCCTGCTCCACCGTACGCAGCAGCGCCGTCGATTGCTGCCCGAAGGTGTCTGCCACGCGCGTGGCGCTGCCCTCGAAGCGCGTGGACAGCTCGGCCAGCTGCCGCTGCACCGTGTCGCCCAGCGCCGCATGCAGCGCGGCCGTTTCGCGCGTGATGCCGGCCATCGTGGCTTCCACCGCCGGGGCGATGGTGGCGCCGGCGATGCGGGCGCTGTCGGTCAGGCTCTGCTTGAGCGTGCGGTCGACCGACGAGGCCAGCGCAACGAAKGCCGCCTCGGCCCGTCCGTGGAACGTCTCCTGGCTCGCCAGCAGCCGCGCGTTCGAGGCCTCGGCCTGCTTCTCCATCGCCTGCATCATGGCCTGCAGGCCATCCACCAGCGCGGGCATCAGCTCGGCCTGGCGCTGCAGCAGCTTCAAGGATTCTTCGCGCTGGTGCGTGAGCGAGAACACGCGCAGCGTGGTTGCGATCTTCGTGTCCAGCGCCTGTGCCACCTGCAGGCGCTCGCGCCGGCTCAGCGCCGACAGCAGCCCCAGGGCCGCCGACGTGGCCACCCCGGCCACCGAGGTGCCGAACGCCAACCCCAGCCCCTGCACCGGCGCCACGAGCGACATGCGCACCGCCTGCAGGTCGGTCGCGCTCTGCAGCGCCGTGCCGGTGCCGCGCAGCGTCAGCACCATGCCCAAAAAGGTGCCCAGCATCCCCAGGATCACCAGCAGCCCCGCCAGGTAGGGCGCCATGGCCGGGCCGGGCAGGCCGGCGGGCTCGCCCTCGATGCGCCGGCGCACGGTGTTCTGCAGCGAAGGGTGCAGCCGATCCAGCCACGGGCGCAGGCCGGGCAGCGGCTCGGGGATGTCGGCCAGCGCCTGCGCCAGCGTGGCCGTGGCCTGGCGGAAGCGGTGCAGCTCCAGCGCCCCCATCAGGTAGAAGGCGGCGATGAGCGCCGTGATGGCCAGGGCCAGCGGGTTGTGGCCGATGTAGCCGGCGCCCACCCATCCCAGGGCGGCCAGGCCGCAGGCAAAGGCAGCGTGATGAAGGAATCTGTTCATGGTCAAGAGGGTGTCGGCCCGCGAAGGGCTTCGAGCAGCCCTTCGACCGGTTGCAATCTGAGGTCCAGTTCGGCGAGCAGCACCTCGCGCATGTCCTGGCTGAAGCTGGCAAGCCAGCCATCGGGGGCGGCCCGGCGCAGCCGCTCGAAGCGCTGCTCCAGCCACGAAGGCACCGTCGACAGCAGCACGCGTTCGCGCGCACCCACCACCTGGTCCATCACCGTGTCCAGCGAGGCCAGCCGCGCCATCGCGGGCGAGGCGCCGGCCAGCGTCGCGCGCACTCGGCGGCGCAGCGCCGGGATGGCCGCCTCCATCGCCTGCTGCCAGGCGGCGTAGCGCTGGCGGTGCGGCGCAAAGTCGTCCGCCGCGTCCAGCGCCGGCGATGCGGCCAGCTTGGCCAGCGCGGCGCGCACGCGGCGGTAGTCGCGGTCTTCGGCGCTGGCCGCGTTGCCCGCAGACGCGGCCGCAGGCAAGCCGGCCTGGGGCGTTGCCGCCGGGCCATCGAGTGCCGCAGACAGGGAGATCGCGTCCGTCCAGTCGAACCATCGACACAGGCCGTCCGCAAAGTTGTCGTTCGATGCGGGGGCGTGGACGTCGTCCAGCGCAGCAAGCAGGCGAATCAACGCCGAGCCGGTGAGGGGGGTGCGGCGCGGTGTTCGCGCCAGGCTGCCAGTCAAGGTACCAATCGGAAAAACCGCGGATTTTACTGCCTGCCACCCCGCCGGCCGAGCCCACCCCCCAGGTGCGGGCCCCGGCTGCCGTCACGCACAATCCCGCGATGCAACTCCAGCCGATCCGGCTCTCCCCCGGCACCGACCTGCGCCGCGCCCTCGAAGAGGCCGTGCAAGGCCAGGCCGTGGGCTCGGCCTTCGTCGTGGCCGGCATCGGCAGCCTGGTCGAGGCCAGGCTGCGCTTCGCGGGCGAGACCACCGAGGCCACGATCGCCGGGCCGCTGGAGGTGCTGAGCCTGTCCGGCAGCCTCACGCCCTCGGGCGCGCACCTGCACATGGCCGTCTCCGATGCCTCGGGCCGGGTCCATGGCGGCCATGCCGGCTACGGCAACGTGGTGCGCACCACGGCCGAGATCCTCGTGGCCTTCCTGCTCGATTGGCTGCTGTCGCGCGAGCTCGATGCCGCGACCGGCTTCAAGGAGCTGGTGGTGCGGCGGCGCTGACGACGAGCGCATCGTCCACGGCGCTGCGAAAGCCTCCCAGCGCATCGCGGTAGGCCTCCATGTGGCCGAGCACGTGCGGGTCGCGCGTCGCTTGCAGCATGGCGTCGACGTCGATGGCATCGCTCTCGAGCCCGACGTCGGTGCCCAGCCGTGCCAGCAGCCCCTCGCACAGCTGCGCCAGCGCCACCAGGCGCAGCCACAGGATGGGTTTGCTGTCGATGGAGAAGCCGGTGATGAGCCGCGGCAAGGGGTCGAGCGCGGACAGGCCCTTGCCGGCCGCGACCATGCTGGCGAACTCGTCGAACCTCAGCACGCGCGAAGGCGAGGTGGGCGTGTCCTGCACGATCAGGGCCGAGGCGATGATGGCCAGCACGTCGTAGAAGATGTGCTGCGTCTGCTGGCCCCAGTCTTCCTGCGGATGACCCAACGACACGCGGTGGCTGGACAAGGCCAGGAAGGCCTGGCGCTTGAACTTCAGCAGCACGCGCATCTCCGGGTCGACCGCGAAATCGGCGAACGCGATCTGCCGCTCGATGAGCTCGCCCACCGCCAGCACGCGGACCAGCCGGTACACGGTGCTCTGGCCGAAGTAGCCGCCCAGCGACATGTCGTAGCTGTACTTGCCGTCGCCGATGCGCGAGACGCGGTTGGCAAACTCGGCGGCGGCCACGAACAGCTGGAAGCGCAGCGGGCCCACGGCCAGGTACAGGCGCTTCTTCGCTTCGGCGCGGTAGTCGCGCTCGGCAGAGCGCTCGCCCAGGTAGTCGTCGAGTTCCTTCTTCCAGCGCGCTTCGCTCGCGAGCTTGGCGTCGCTGAGCATCTGGTCGAGCCCCGCCTTGTGGACGGCCAGCTTCTCGTTGATGCCGGCGTCGTAGTCTTTGAGGTCCTTGGAGAGCCGATGGTCGAGCAGCCGCTTGGTGAGGTATTGCGCGGCGGCGACGCTGAGCACGCCGGTCGCACTGAATGCCGCCAGCAGGGCGCGCACATCCAAGGTGATATCCATGCCTTCTCCGCGGCGGTCGTCGGTGGGCGACCGGCGGTGCAGCGTAACGCAGCGCGCGTGATCCGGCCTCAGTAGTACACCCACACCGTCACCGTCGCGACGACGGCGGCGTCGTACGTGGACGTGGCGGTGAAGACCAGCGGCACCGGTGAACTGAAGGCGCTGGTGGAGAAGGTGTCGACGAGGATGCGCGACGAGCTGAGCGAATCGAGCGTCACGCCGATGCCGCCGTAGTAGACCGTGGTGCCGCTGCCGCTGACCTCGGTGCCGCCGACGCTGAGCGACCACACGACGGGCTCGTTGGCATCGAGCTTCAGCGTGTCGCCGGCGTAGATCGAGATGGCCTGCGATTGGCCGGGGTGCACGTGCCCGCCGCTGATCGGTTGGCCCGACACCTCGATGCCGATGTCGAAGGTGACGTAGCCGTCGTCACCGCCGCCGCCGCAGGCGGTCAGCACGAGGGCAAGGCAGGCGGCGGCGGCAAGCCGCGGCAGGCTTCGGAGGGCATGCAGCATGGGGGAACCTGAAGTCGTTGACGCATCCCCAACGGGCCTTGCAGCCCGCGTGTTGACCGCGCGTGTGTAAAGATGTTCTGCACGACATCGAACGGATCGAGGGGCGAGGTCAATGCGAAACAAGTTGTGTGCGGCTGTCGTCGCGGTGGCCCTGTGCGGCAGCGCCGTGGCAACGAGCTCGGTCTCGTTCGAGGCACAAGGCTATGTGGTGGACATCGTCGTCGGCGGCGACAGCCGGCCCGCCATCGCCAGCCTCGGCATCGCCACGCCAAGCAGTGCGCGCAGCATCGCGATCCCGATGCGCCATCTCAAGGTCGAGGCCTTCGACACGGCGCAGAAGACGCTGCTGCTTCGCTTCGTGAACCCGGGCGACCCGGCGCTGCCTGCAGGTTTTGCCCTCACCGTGCGAGGCGACGACGGCGTGCTGCAGATCGACGGCAAGTCGATGGCGGGGCGCTTCTCGTGGGGGCAGTAACCCCGGATGCCAATCCGGGTTTCAATGATCAAGATTGATGACGCGCACGCTACGGCGCGTTGAAGCCGCGCGCCATTGCGCGCATCATCGGCAAGTTGCTCCCTCGACCCGCCTGCCCGTGACAACTTCCGGTGCCTTCCTTCGCCGCGCCGTGCTCTTGGCCTGCGCGCTGCTGCTGTCTGCCTGCGCGTCCAAGCCCGCCGCGCCCGGCACCCCGAAGCTGGCGCTCGTGATCGGCAATGCCGCCTACGAGAACGCACCGGTCCTGCGCAACCCCATCAACGACGCCAGCGACATGTGCGCTTCGCTGGGCAAGCTCGGCTTCAGGACGCTGTGCCACACCAACGTGCGCAACCACGACGAGTTCGAGGCCCTGGTCAAGGGCTATGTCGACCAACTGGGGCCGAATACCGTGGGCGTGTTCTTCTACTCCGGCCATGGCGTGCAGGCGAACGGTGCCAACTTCCTGGTCCCGACCCAGGCGACGGTCAAGGCAGCAACCGAGGACCCGCGGGGGGTGCTCTACAGCATCGACAACCTCGTCAAGAGCCTGGGGCAGAAGCCGGCCAGGTTCCAGTTGATCATCCTCGACGCCTGCCGCACCGACCTGTTCGCTTCGAGCCCGCGGACGTCCGCGCCCTCGACTCTCGTTCGCTCGCTCGAGACCGTGGCCCGGGCGAGCTATGGCCTCGCGGCGATCCAGGATGCGCCGCCTCGCACGACGGTGTTCTACGCCACCGCCTCGAGGGAAGCCGCCTCCGACGGTGCCGGGCGCAATGGGGCGTTCACCAAGCACATCGTCCGCAACATCGGTGCCCCCGGCGTGACGGTCGAACAGTTCATGAAGCAGGTGACCGCCGGCGTCGTCGACGAGACCGAGCGCCTGGGCAAACTCCAGAGGCCCTACTCGTATTCGTCGTTCAGCGGCGAGTTCTGCTTCGTCACCTGTCCCGAGTCGCGCCCACCCCCGGGGCCCATCCTGCCGCCCGTCAACTGACGAGCGATGCGCGATCAGAACGTCGCGATGACGCCCAGCGTGAAGCCCTGGGTCGTGTCCTGGCCGTCCTGCCCCTGGAAAGCATCCTTCGAACTCATGACCTGCATGCGGTAGCCGCCGGTGAAGGTCCAGCGCTTGGCCAGCAGCCCGTCGCTGTCCAACGCATACGCCAGGCCCGCTTCGGTCAGCCGGTAGTTCGCCTTGTAGGAGACCGTGTCCCCGGCCGGCGTCTTCAGGCGTCCCACGCCCACGGTGCCGTACAAGGACCACGCGCCGCTGAGCGCGGCGGTGCCGGTGGCGCCGACCAGCGGGCCGGAGGGGCGGTAGCGGTTCTCGCCGCCGAACTGCGTGACCTGCTTGTAGCCCAGCGTCAGCGACAGGCCGGGCAGCACGGCATAGCCGAGGTTGAGGTCGTACTCCTTGCGCGGGCCGTTGCTGTCGTCGGAGAACGAGTACTGCGTCGACGGGAAGGCGCTGATGGACCCCGAGAAGTCGCCGTAGCGCACGCTGAGGATGGCGATCGACACCAGCTTGTTGGTGGCCGAGACCTGCCTCAGTCCGGTGTTCCTTGTGCCGCCTGCGCCGTCCGGCTCGGTGATGTAGTTGAACGTCGTCCATTCGGTGTACCAGGCGCGCACGCCGACCGAGACGCTGACGCCCGAGTCCTGTGCCAGCAYCGCACCCCCCTGGCACAGGGCCAGCGCGACGAACCAATGCTTGTTCATTCCCGTCCTCCGTCGAGTCTTGCTCGGTTCAACATAGTCGAAGGATCGCGCGCTGAACAGCGTTGGCGCTGCATCACTCTTGGGGTAGCGGCACCGATGCCGGGCCGCTACAGTCCGCGGGATGAAAGACCTGACGCTGTCCATCGTCGGCGTGCTGGCCATGGCGCTGTGCTTCGGCCTGGCGTTCCACTGGCTCTACCCGCTCGTCGACCTGACCGGCGAGCTGGCCGGCCTGTTCGTCTTCGTGGCGCTGGTGCTGAAGCTGGTGGTGGGCAAGCTGTGGTCGCTGCGGCGCAAGCCGGCGCCGCCGGCCGATGCAGGGGCCGACAAATGATGCGGTGGCGTGCGGCGTGCCTCGCGCTGGCCCTGGCGCTCGGCGCCTGCCAATCGGAACCCGTCAAGCCCGGCACCGAGCCGCCCAGCAAGGGCTTCCCGACCACCCCCGAGGTGCGCGAAAGCGTGTACCTGCCGGTGGACCGCACGACCCCGCCGCCCGCCGACTACGGCCTGTACACCGTGCTGCTGACGCGCACCGCGAACCGCTCGACGCTGCGCCTGCTGTCCGACCTGTTCGTCACCACCGATGCGGCGGGCGAGGCGGCGATGCCGCGCGAGAACCTGAACCTGATCATGATCCCGGTGAAGGGCCGGGCCGAGGCGGCGCGTGCGCTGGCGCCGGCGCGCAACCAGGCCGAGGCCACCGCCAATGCGCTGATGCAGCGCTTCTACGATTTCGGGCAGGCGGCGCGGCTGACGGCCAGCGTGTGCCGCCCCGAGCGGGGGGCGGCGGTCATGAAGGTCTGTGGTTCGGCCGCGTCCGAGGGGCCGCTGCTCGTGACCACGCGCTTGCCGCTGGACGCTGCCGTGGGGCAGCCGATGCTGGTGGTGAACCTGTCGAACACACCGCCCGATGCGATGCGAGAGGTGCTGGCCGCCTACCGGCGACAGATCACGAGCAAGGATCCTCTGTCGGGTGACGAAATCAACACCTGGCGGCTGCGCTTCCTGAACCGCGTGCTCGATGCGGCGCAGATGCTGCCGTGGATCAGCAAGGCCTATGCTTCGGGGACCAAGTGACGACTCGCGCCCCATGCACGCCATCCCCTCGCCAACCACTCACCTTCGCATCTCCACCGACCGCACCGAGCTGGACCTGCCGCTGATCCACCGCTTCCTGAGCGAGCAATCCACCTGGGCCAGGGGCATTCCGATGGAGACGCTGCGCCGCGGCATCGAGAACTCGCTGTGCTTCGGCGGCTTTGTCGGCGCGAGCCAGGTCGCCTTCGCACGGGTCATCTCTGACTACGCGACCTTCGCCAACCTGGTCGACGTCTTCGTGTTGCCCGAGCACCGCGGCCACGGCTTCGCGCGAGGGCTGATGCAAGCCATCGCAGCGCACCCCCAGCTGCAAGGGCTGCGCCGCTTCACGCTGGCCACCAGCGACGCGCACGGGCTGTACGAGCGGTTCGGGTTCACGGCCCCCGCCAGGCCGCTGAGCCTGATGGAACGCTACGATCCCAGCATCTACACCAGGGCTCGCTGAGCCTGTCGACATGAGTTCCACCTTTGCTCGCACCGCGGCCGTCGCCGCGCTCGTCGCACTGGCCGCTGCCTGCATCGGTTGCTCGCAATCCGGCGAGTTCAGTGCCGCGCTCGGAGAACACCTGCACAAGAACCATCCGCTCGAAGTCGATCTCGCGACCGTCCAGCCCACCGCCGCGTGGGACGAGCTGTTCATCTTCGGTCCCTACTCGATCCGCGAGCAGTCCTGCCGCACCCTCGGCCTGGGCGGGCTCGAATGCAGGCTGACGATGCCGGCGCAGGTGTCGGAAGGCGAGCACGTGCTGGTGTTCAGGCTCGCCGGGCGCGTGCAGCGAACCGAGCGGCATGCGCGCTTGAACGGCGACTTCCACGGCCACCCGCAGCCTGTCGCGCGATCGGCCGCCAGGTTCGCGGTGGTGCCGACGCCCGACCTCCTGCCCGACGGCCGGCGCTGGTGGCGGCTCGAGCACAAGCCCCAGTCGTAGGCAGCGCGGGGCCACGGCATACTCGCTTCCTTCCCCACCCTGGAGCTTCCCGATGCACCTCGACGTCTGGCTCGCCTTCGTGGCGGCAACCGTCATCCTGCTCGTCATGCCGGGCCCGACCACGCTGGCCATCATCAGCTACTCGGTGGCCAACGGCCGGCGCGCCAAGCTGCCGCTGATGGCGGCCATCGCGCTGGGCGATTCGACGGGGCTGGGCGTCTCGCTGCTCGGCCTGGGGGCGCTGCTTGCGGCATCCGCCTTCTGGTTCACGGCCGTCAAGTGGGCGGGCGGGCTGTACCTGATCTACCTCGGCGTCCGGATGCTGCGCGCCGGGGTGTCGCCGGCCGAACTGGCCGCGGTCAACGGGCCGGTGTCGCGCTGGCGCATCTTCGCCAACACCTACCTGGTGACTGCGCTTAATCCGAAGGGCATCGTCTTCTTCGTGGCCTTCCTGCCGCAGTTCATCAGCCCCGACCTGCCGGCGCACCCGCAGATGTGGATGCTGGCCGCCACCTTCGTCACGTTGTCGGCGACGACGGCCACGGTGTACACGCTGTTCGCGTCGGCCGCACGCGACTTCGTCTCGTCGGCGGCGGCACAGCGCCGCTTCAACCTGGCGGGCGGCTCGCTGCTCTCGGTGGCCGGCGTGTGGGCCTTGTTCGCCAAGCGTTCTGCCTAGAACGGCGCCGACAGATCCTCGGCCTGTTGCGCGCCACCGTCGAGCGCCATCAGTTGCTCCTGCAGCTGCGCGACCTGCCGGCGCAGGGCCGCGTTGTCCGCGCTGAGGGCAGCCACGCGCTCGCGCAGCGACTCGACGGTGTCTTCGGTCCCGGCCGATGCCGGTGATGCGTCGGTGGCCTCCGGTGCCGCCGGCCTGCGCTTCGCCTCGCGTGCGCGCTTGGCGGCCTGCTTCAGTTCGTCCTTGCCGGCCGACGCGGCAGCGGCCTGCTCCTCGGCCGGCAGGCTGGCCACCGCCGCCGCGGCGTTGATCGAGATCGTGCCGGCCTTGACGGCCGCGACCAGCTCCGGCGCCGCCTGCTTCTGGATCTTCTCGATCAGCACCACCTGGCTGCTGCTCAGGCGCGCCGCCTTGGCAACGGCTTCGCGCGTGTCCAGCGGGGCCGGCGCGGCGACGGGCGTGGCTTGGGCCTCGGCCGCTGCAGGGGCCGGGACCGTGGCGGCCCGGGTGCGCCGCTCGGCGACGATCTCGCGCTTGCGCAGCGCCAGCACGCCGCGCTGGTAGTCGGAGATGCTGCGCCGGCCCAGGTGCTGGTCGATCATCCACAGGTGCACGTCCTCGATGGACTGGAAGCGCGTGTTCTGCACCGTCTGGAACGGCAGGCCGTGCTTGCGGCAGATGCCGTAGCGGTTGTGGCCGTCGACCAGCACGTCGCCCCACAGCACCAGTGCATCGCGGCAGCCTTCGGCCAGGATGCTGCGCTCCAGCGCGTCGTGTTCATCCGCGGTCAACGGGTCGATGTAGGCCTTGAGTTCTTCGTTGACGACGACGTCCATGGGCACGGGATCCGGGGTGATGCAAGAGGGCGCGCATTGTAGGCAATGCGATGGCGTGGACGCCCGGGGGGGGCCGGCCGACAATGGCGCGGACACGTGGAATCACATCGGGAGCGAGAGCCGTGGAGTTTCTGGAAATTCCTGCCGAGTTGCTGGCGTTCGCGCTGATCTGGACGGCGCTGGCGCGCGTCGCCGGCAGGCCGCAATGACGAGACCTCACGGGCTTCAGCCCCCGCCCCGGCCGCTCGGCGATGAGCGGAAGCTGCTCGTCCTCGATCTCGACGAAACCCTCGTGCACGCCAGCGAGTTCGAGCTGCCGCGGCAGGCGCATTTCAGGGTCGGCCCGTACCACGTCTACGAGCGGCCTCACGTCCATGCGTTCATCGCGCACGTGCGGCAGAGATTCCGCGTCGGCGTCTGGACGTCGTCCGGCGCGCAATACGCCGCCCAGGTGGTCGACCACCTGTTCCCGAAGGATGCGTTGGAGTTCGTCTGGACAAGCCAGCGCTGCACCACCACCCGCGACTGGATCAGCGGGGGCTACCAGACGATCAAGAAGCTGGAGAAGCTCAAGGCCAAGGGCTACCGGCTCGAATCCATCGTCGCGGTCGATGACACGCCTGCAAAGTACGCGCGCAGCTTCGGGAACCTCGTCACCGTCAGCGAATTCACGGGTGACGAAAGCGACGACGAGTTGCTCGCGCTCATGCGCTACCTCGACCACCTGGCGGAAGTGCCCAATGTCCGCGCGGTCGAGAAGCGCGGATGGAGGCGGGCGGTCAGCGATCCAGGCCAGGCGCCCAGGGAAAGCGTCGCCCCGCCATGCTGAAAGGCGCCGCCTCGCTCATCCTCTGGACGGCAGCCGGCTGCTTCGCCGCGCCGGCGACGGAAAGCGGGTGCACGTCCAGCCGGTCGGTCGAGTACGAGCCCACGCGTGTCGAACTGGCCGGTCGCGTGTTCGTCGCCCGTTCCCGGCATCCGAATGGCACCCGGCTTACCTACCCGGTGCTGCGCTTGCACCAGCCCATCGCCGTGGCGGGCGAGGTCGGCCCGAAGAACCCTGTCAACGTGCCCGAGACCTGCATCTTCGAGGTGCAGCTGTTTGCATCGAACCCCCAACTCGACAAGAAGCTGGTCTCGCTCAAGTCGCGCGGCGCGGTGGTCCGCGGGACGCTGTTCCATGGCCACACGGCATGGCACAGCCGCAAGATCATGATGAACGTGACCGAGTTCGAGGTGTCCGGCCCGGCGCGCTGACGGCTAGAGCCAGGCCCACACCTTGCGCAGCCAGGAAGGCATCGTGCGACGCGGCGGGCAGTAGTTCTGGCGCATGGGGTTCATGGTGTCGAGGCTCCTGGCGGTGCGTGGTCGACCCGCTCGCCATTCACATAGGCGACGTCGTCGACCACTTCGATGAGCATCGAGCCGAACCGGCTTTCCCAAACGTAGCGCAGCACGCCTGCGGTGGCCAGCGGCAGCGCCACCTGGGGCGAGTCTTCCCGCAAACGGAGAATCTCGGGGAGCAGCGGCGCGTTCATCGGTCGTCTCGATACTGTATGAATGTACAGTATAGACGAGCGCGCCGCCTTGTCCAGGCCCCGCAGGGGCACGTGCATCGGGTCGGGTGTCGACAGGTCGATCAGTCGTTCATGCACGTCGGTTGGAAAAAATTCCTGGATGAATGCAGTTGGGGCTCGACTCAACTCAGGGTAAACCCTCAACCATCCGGCGTGCCAGGGGTCTCGTCGGCGCGGTCCGTCTCCCGATCCGTGCCCTCCCGTTACGCCGCCGCGGTCGACAGCTCGTGCACGTGGATCACCGGGTGCCTGTCGTCATAGAAGGCCAGTCGGCCCTTCAGCGCAGCATGCTCGTCGTACGGATCCTCGTACGACCACACCGCGTCCTCCAGCTGGCGCTTGCCCTGGGTGATGCTGTAGTACGTGGCCACGCCCTTGAACGGGCAGCGCGAGCTGCTTTCGGTGCGGTCGAGCTTGGCGACGCAGACGTCGTTGCGTGGAAAGTAATAGCGCGGCGGCATGCCGTCCTCGTCGACGCGGATCACGTCGGCCGATTCGGCGATCACTTCGCCGTCCAGCGTGGCGCGCACCTTGTTCGGCACCCGCGATTCGCGCACGTGGTGCTCGGGATGCTGTTGATGTCCGGGTGACTTGCCCATGGCGGAGTTTCCTTTCTTCATCGGGGGCCGCCGGAAGCCGCGGCCTGCCCGGAAAACGGGCAATCGAGGGGCCCGCGGGTTCCTACAATGCGGCCCCATCCCCTTGCTGCGAGACCGCCATGCCCGTCAACCTGAACGCCCCCGATCCCCAGGCCCTGCACCCCGTTCCCGGCGTCAAGCTGGGCATCGCGATGGCCGGCGTGCGCAAGGCCAACCGGCGCGACCTGACGGTCATCACGCTGGCCGAAGGCTCGCAGGTGGCGGGCGTCTTCACCAGCAACCGCTTCTGCGCGGCGCCGGTGCAGCTGTGCCGCAAGCACCTGGCCAGCAACACCGGGCCGCGCGCGCTGGTGATCAACACCGGCAATGCGAATGCCGGCACCGGCGAAGACGGCCTGGTGCGCGCGTTCTCCACCTGCGTCGCGCTGGCGCGCCACCTCGAGCTGGCACCCGAGCAGGTACTGCCGTTCTCGACCGGTGTGATCATGGAGCCGCTGCCGGTCGAGCGCATCGAGGCCGGCCTGCCGGCGGCGCTGGCCGACCTGAAGGAAGACAACTGGGGCGTCGCGGCCGAGGCCATCATGACGACCGACACCTTGCCGAAGGCGGCGTCGCGCCAGCTGCGGATCGGCGGCAAGACGGTGACGGTGACCGGCATCAGCAAGGGCGCCGGCATGATCCGCCCGAACATGGCGACGATGCTGAGCTTCCTGGCCACCGATGCGGCGATCGCGCCGGCGCTGATGCAGTCGCTGGCTCGCGAGGCGGCCGACCTGTCGTTCAACCGCATCACGATCGACGGCGACACCTCGACCAACGACTCGTTCGTCGTCGTCGCCACCGGCCAGGCCGGGCATGCGCCGATCACGAGCTTCGCGAGCGGCGACGGCGCGGCGCTGCGCGAGGCGATCGTCGCGGTGGCGCAGCAGCTGGCGCAGGCCATCGTGCGCGACGGCGAAGGTGCGACCAAGTTCATCACGGTGCAGGTGGATGCCGGCGGCACCCTGGCCGAATGCCAGCAGGTGGCCTATGCGATCGCGCATTCGCCGCTGGTGAAGACGGCGTTCTTCGCGAGCGACCCGAACCTGGGCCGCATCCTGGCCGCGGTGGGCTATGCCGGCATCGCCGACCTCGACCAGACGAAGATCGACCTGTTCCTCGACGACGTRCATGTCGCGAAGCAGGGCGGGCGCAACCCCAGCTACCGCGAGGAAGACGGGGCGCGCGTGATGAAGCAGAGCGAGATCACGGTGCGGGTGGTGTTGAACCGCGGCAATGCCTCGGCCACCGTCTGGACCTGCGACCTCAGCTACGACTACGTCAAGATCAACGCCGATTACAGAAGTTGATCCCCGGATTGGCATCCGGGATCCCCGTCAGCTGCGGCGCTCCGGCAACGTGAAAAAGAACGTCGCCCCCTGGTCCTTTGCCGCCTGCACCCAGATTTCGCCGCCGTGCTTCTGGATCACCCGGCGCACGATCGCCAGCCCGACGCCCGTGCCAGGGAAATCCGACTCGCGGTGCAGGCGCCGGAACGGTTCGAACAGCTGCTGCACATAGGCCATGTCGAAGCCGGCGCCGTTGTCGCGCACGAAGAAGACGGTGCGCCCATCCTCCTCCGGTTCGACACCGAACTCGATCTTCGCGTCGTCGCGCCGGCCGGTGAACTTCCAGGCGTTCGACAACAGGTTCTCCAGCGCCAGCCGCAGCAGCCCGACATCGCCCACCGCCATCAGCGCCTGGTCGATGACCGGTTGCACCTTGCGGTGCGGCGCCGTCGCCTGCAGCGTGTTGAGGATGTCGCGCGCCATCGCGCCGATGTGCACCGGCTGCATCCGCACCTCGGAGCGCGTCACCTTCGACAGGCTCAGCATGTCGTCGATCACCGTGTTCATGCGCAGCGCCGCGACCCGGATGTTCTGCGCGAACAGCAGGGCCTGCCCCTGCAGCGCCGGCTGCACGTCGGCCAGCAGCATGTCGCCATAGCCCTGCACCGCGCGCAGCGGCGCCCGCAGGTCGTGCGACACCGAGTAGGTGAAGGCCTCGAGCTCGCTGTTGGCCGCCTGCAACTCGGCGGTGCGCTGCAGCACCCGGCGCTCCAGGTTGTCGACCAGCGCGACGTTCTCCAGCGCCAGCGAGGTGCAGTCGGCCAGCGCCTGGATCAGCTCCACCTCGTCGAGCGTGGCCTCGTGCGGCGTCGCCCAGTAGTTGCCGATCGCGCCGATCGGCGCCTTGGAGCGGATCGGCACCATCACCAGGCTCTTCACGAAGGTCGGCCGGTAGGCATCGTGCGGGATGCGCGGGTCCTGGTAGATGTCGGGCACGACCGTGGCCTCGCGGTTCAACATCGCCCAGCCGCTGATGCACGACGACAGCGGGAAGCGGCTGCCCTTCCACAGCGGGCCGATCGCGTCCTCGTCGACGTAGTGGCAGTGCTCGCCTTCGCGCATCACGATGGTGGCGCCGTCGGCGTTGTTCAGCCGCCGGGCGCCTTGCCGCACGATGCGCAGGATCGCGTCGACGCTGCGCGCGAGCGACAGCTCCTTCACCAGCTCGACCAGCAGCGCGCGCCCGCGCGTCAGCGCCGCCATGCGCTCGGCCTCGCGCGCGTCCTGCAGCCGGCGCAGCGCGCTCGGCAGGCGGAACAGCTGGTCTTTCGGGACGTAGTCGGTGGCGCCGGCCTCCAGGCAGTGCTCGGCCCAGCGCGGGTCGGCATTGCCGCTGACGAAGATGAAGGGCACGCCGGGGCGGCGCTGGCGGGCGACTTCGAGGGCCTTCAGGCCCTGGATGCCCGGCACCTGGTTGTCGGACAGGATGGCGTCGAAGCGGGCGTTCTCCATCGCGGCGTAGAACTGCTCGCTCGAGCTGGCGGTGACCCAGGTGGGCGCCAGGTCGAGCTTGGCGAATTCGCGGCGCAGCAGGACGACATCGAACGTGTCGTCCTCCAGGTGAAGGATCTGCAAGCTCTGCATCAATGCACCTCCGTGTGCTCGCCCCAGGATTTGCGCGGTTTCGCCGCTGCATGACGGCCTGGTAACCGGGTCATCTTAGCGAAGCCCTGCAAGCCTTGCGCCATTCGGGGCCAAGCTTTCGCGTGGTGCTTTCCCGCAATTGCCACATGGCGTGCGTCAGATGCAGCAGGGGGTTGCAGTTCCGGGCAGGCGGCTGGTAGCCTCCCGGCCCTGCCGCATGAAGAACGAAACGAGGGAGATCCGATGAGCCGCTGGCTGCAAGGCCCGCTGGGCAGCCAGCTCGGCAGCCTGCTGCGCGCCTGGCGCGCGCGCTTCGCGCTGCCGGCCGGCGACCTGCTGCACGACGCCACCTACCGCCGCCTCTGGACCTCGATCCTGATCAGCTCGTTCGGCGGCCAGGTCACGATGCTTGCGCTGCCGCTGACGGCGGCGGTGCTGCTGCACGCGTCGCCCACGCAGATGGGCCTGCTGACGATGATGGAGACGCTGCCCTTCGTGCTGTTCTCGCTGCCGGCCGGGGTCTGGCTCGACCGGGTGCGCAAGCTGCCGATCTACGTGCTGGGCGAGACCAGCCTGGCCTTCGTCGTCGCGAGCGTGCCCTTCGCGTGGTGGATGGGCTGGCTGACGATGCAGTGGATGTACGTGGTCGGCTTCGTGATCGGCACCGTCTACACCACCGCCGGCACGGCGGCGCAGATCGTGCTGACCCAGGTGGTGGCGCGCGAGCGCCTGGTCGAGGCGCATGCCAAGAACGCGCTGGCCACCTCGGGCGCCGAAGTCGCCGGCCCTGGCTTGGCCGGGGCGCTGATCAAGCTGGTGGGGGCGCCGCTCGCGCTGCTGGTCGACGCGGTGCTGCTGCTGCTGTCGGCCGGCATCCTGCGCGGCATCCGCATCCACGAGCAGCGCAAGCCGCGCGCCGACGCGCATTTCTGGCGCGATCTGAAGACCGGCGTGCGCTTCGTCGCCAGCCAGCGCCTGCTGGTCTCGCTGGCCACCGCGGTCGGCCTGTGGCAGATGTGCCACCACGCGGCGCTGGTGGTGCAGATCCTGTTCGCGACCCGCACGCTGGGCCTGAGCGAGCAGGCGGTGGGGCTGAGCTACATGGGCATGGGCGCCGGCACCATCCTGGCCAGCGTCTACGGCAACCGCATCAGCAAGCGCTACGGCCCCGGGCCGTGCCTGGTGCTGGGCTTCTTGATCTGCGGCGTCGGCTGGCTGGTGCTGGCGGCGGCGCCGGCCAATGCATGGGGCGTGGCGGCCTTCGCGGCGATGCTGCTGTGCTTCTCGGCCGGCGCGGTGCTGATCTTCATCAACTTCCTGGCGCTGCGCCAGGCGGTGACGCCCGAGCCGCTGCTGGGCCGCATGACGAGCACGATGCGCTGGCTGATCCTGATCCCGGCCGGCCCGGGGGCGCTGCTGGGCGGCTGGCTGGGTGAGCACATCGGGCTGCGCGCGGCGCTGGTCTTTGCGGGGGGCGCGGCGCTGCTGGTGGCGGCGGTGGCGGGGCGGCACCCGGTGATCCGCAACGTGCGCGAGCTGCCGAAGCTGGAGAACGTCGAGGACTGGATGGGGGCGGAGGCGGATGTGCGGCCCGGCCCGTCAGTCGTGGATGGCGCTGCCGGGTGAGAAGCGGTTGACGGCGTCGGTGATGATGCCGTCGATCCCGAGCCCGACCAGGCGGCGCGCCTCGGCCGGGTCGTTCACCGTGTAGACCAGCGCCCGCAACCCGGCGGCATGCACCCGCCCGATCACCGCCGCATCGATCAGCCCGTAGTGCGTGACCACCGCGACACACCCCAGCGCCTGCGCCTCCTCGAGCCACCCGCTGCGCAGGCCGTCGAGCAGCAACGCCCGCGGCAGCTCAGGCGCGCCGTCGCGTGCCGCCGCCAGCGCATCCGGCTTGAACGAGCTGAGCAGCGGCAACACCGCTTCGCCGGCCCACAGGCGCGCCGCCTCGCGGGCGACGACGCGGCCGGTCTCGGCCTCGTCGCCGGGCGTCGGCTTGATCTCGATGTTCAGCGCGAAGCCGTTGCGCAGGCAGTAGTGGGCGATCGCGTCGAAGCTCGGGATCGGCTCGCCGGCAAAGCCGCGGCTGTGCCAGCCGCCGGCGTCGATGCGCGACAGCTGGGCCCAGGAGCGGTCCGACGCGCGGCCGCGTTCGGGCGTGGTGCGCTGCAGCGTCGCGTCGTGGAGCAGGAAGGGCACGCCGTCGGCGCTGAGCTTGACGTCGCATTCGAACGCGCGGTAGCCGTGGCCGGCGCCGACGCGGAAGGCGGCCAGCGTGTTCTCGGGCGCCAGCAGGCCGGCCCCTCGATGAGCGACCCACAGCGGGTACGGCCAAGCCTTCATGCCGTGACCCGCTTGCCGCTGGCCGCGTCGAACCAGTGCAGGTGCTGCGGCGACGGCTTCAGGTGCAGCGTGCTGCCGGTGGCCGGCGGCGTCAGCGTGCCGTCGATGCGCAGCGTGAAGGCATGGTCGGCGACGCGGCCGTGCACCAGGCGTTCGGCACCCAGCATCTCGACCATCTCGATCGCGAGCGGCCAGCCGCCGTCGTGCGCGATCTCGGCATGGCCCAGGTGCTCGGGGCGCACGCCGAGGATCAGGTCGCCGTCGCGCGGGGCGGGGGCGGGCAGCGGCAGGTCGATGCCACCGAAGCTGAAGTGCGTGCCCTGGGCGCGGCCGGTCAACAGGTTCATCGGCGGCGAGCCGATGAAGCTCGCGACGAAGGTGGTGGCCGGGCGCGCGTAGACCTCTTCCGGCGTGCCGATCTGTTCCATGTGGCCGGCGTTCATCACGATCATGCGCTGCGCCAGCGTCATCGCCTCGACCTGGTCGTGGGTGACGAACAGCGAGGTGACGCCCAGTTCGGCATGCAGCTTGCGGATCTCGAGCCGGGTCTGGCCGCGCAGCTTGGCGTCCAGGTTGGACAGCGGCTCGTCGAACAGGAACACCTGCGGCTGGCGCACGATGGCGCGGCCCATCGCGACGCGCTGGCGCTGGCCGCCCGACAGCTCGCGCGGCTTGCGCTGCAGCAGCGCGCCGAGTTCGAGGATCTTCGCGGCCTTGTCGACGCGTGTCTTGATGTCGGCCACCGGCACCTTGGCGATCTTCAGCCCGTAGGCCATGTTGTCGAACACGCTCATGTGCGGGTAGAGCGCGTAGTTCTGGAACACCATCGCGATGTCGCGCTCGGACGGCTCGACGTCGTTGACGACGCGCCCGCCGATGCAGATCTCGCCGCCGGACACTTCTTCGAGCCCGGCCACCATGCGCAGCAGCGTGCTCTTGCCGCAGCCGGACGGGCCGACGATGACGATGAACTCGCCGTCGGCGATCTCGGCATTGACGCCGTGGATGACCTGGTTGGCCTTCGGGCCGATGCCGTAGCGCTTGACGACGTTCTTGAGGGAGATGGCTGCCATGGATGTTTACTTCTCGGTATCGACCAGGCCCTTGACGAACCAGCGCTGCATCAGGATCACGACGATGGCGGGCGGCAGCATGGCCATGATGGCGGTGGCCATCACGATGTTCCATTCGTTGCCCGAGTCGCCGCCGGCGATCATCATGCGGATGCCGACCACGACCGGGTACATCTGCTCGCCGGTGGTGGCGATCAGCGGCCACAGGTACTGGTTCCAGCCGTAGATGAACTGGATGACGAAGAGCGCCGCGATCGAGGTCTTCGACAGCGGCAGCAGGATGTCCTTGAAGAAGCGCATCGGGCCGGCGCCGTCGATGCGCGCGGCTTCGACGAGTTCGTCGGGGACGGTGAGGAAGAACTGGCGGAACAGGAAGGTCGCGGTGGCCGACGCGATCAGCGGCACCGTCAGGCCCGCATAGGTGTTGAGCAGGCCGAGGTCGGAGACCACCTTGTAGGTCGGGCTGATGCGCACCTCGACCGGCAGCATCAGCGTGACGAAGATGGCCCAGAACACCAGCCCGCGCAGCGGGAAGCGGAAGTAGACCAGCGCGAAGGCCGACAGCAGCGAGATCGCGATCTTGCCGAAGGTGATGACGAGGGCGGTGACGAGGCTGACCCACATCATGCGGGCCACCGGGGCGTTCGAGCCGGCGCCGCCGCCGTGGCCGGTGAGGGCGGCGACGTAGTTCTCCCAGAAGTGCCCGCCGGGCACCAGCGGCATCGGCGCCTGCAGGATGGCCTGCGAGGTGTGCGTCGACGCGACGAAGGCGAGGTACAGCGGGAAGGCGACGATCAGCACGCCGAGGATCATCACGGCGTGGGCGAGGATGCCCAGGGTGGCGCGGCGCTCAACCATGGTGGCTTCCGATCGTTCGTTCGCCCTGGACTGGAACCCGCGAGCCGTTCGCCCTGAGCTTGTCGAAGGGCCTGCGTACATCGAGCCGAGGCTTCGACAGGCTCAGCCCGAACGGGCTTTTGCTCCGAACGGGTGCGGTGCGAGGGGCTTCGACAGGCTCGGCCCGAACGGAGGAGGGGGCCAACATCAGTACTGCACCTTCTTTTCGACGTAGCGGAATTGCAGGACGGTGAGGGTGACGACGATCAGCATCAGCACCACCGACTGCGCGGCCGACCCGCCCAGGTCGCCGCCCTTGAAGCCATCCTGGTACACCTTGTAGACCAGGATCGCGGTGTCGCGCCCCGGCCCGCCGTGCGTGGTGGCATCGATGATCGCGAAGGTGTCGAAGAAGGCGTACACCATGTTGATCACCAGCAGGAAGAAGGTGGTCGGCGACAGCAGCGGGAACTGGATGGTCCAGAAGCGGCGCCACGGCCGCGCGCCGTCGATGGCCGCGGCCTCGATCAGCGATTTCGGGATCGACTGCAGCCCCGCCAGGAAGAACAGGAAGTTGTACGAGATCTGCTTCCAGATCGCCGCGGTGACGATCAGCGTCATCGCATGCGTGCTGTTGAGCAGGTGGTTCCACTGGAAGCCGAAGAAGCGGTCGAGCCCGAAGGCGACCACGCCCAGCGACGGCGAGAACATGAACACCCACAGCACGCCCGCCACCGCCGGCGCCACCGCGTAGGGCACGATCAGCATGGTCTTGTAGAACAGCGCGCCGCGCACCACGCGGTCGGCGAAGATCGCCAGCATCAGCGACAGCGCGATGCCCAGCACCGCCACCAGCACCGAGAAGACCGCGGTGACCTTGAAGGATTCGAGGTAGGCGGAATCGGTGAACAGCGTCTTGAAGTTCTCCAGCCCCACCCATTCGGTCGACAGCCCGAAGCTGTCCTGCACCTGCATGGATTGCAGCAGCGCCTGCGCGGCCGGCCAGAAGAAGAAGACGGCGCAGATCGCCAGCTGGGGCGCCACCAGCATCCACGGCAAGACCTGCGAATCGAAACGTACGCGCTTTTCCATAAGCCCGCGATGGTAAGCGGGCCGTGGATCGATTCCACGGCCCGTGTAGCCCGGATGCCGATCCGGGAATCGTCCCGGACCGGGATCAGGGCTGCGGTGCCTTGTTCTGCTTCTCGAAGCGTTCGAGCTGCTCGTTGCCGCGCTTCACCGCGTCATTCAGCGCGGTCTTCGCGTCTTTCTTGCCGGCCCAGATCTGCTCGGTTTCCTCGTCGATGATGGTGCGGATCTGCACGAAGTTGCCCAGGCGGATGCCGCGCGACTTGTCGGTGGTCTTGCGGATCATCTGCGTCACGGCGACGTCGGTGCCCGGCTTCTCCTTGTAGAAGCCCGACTTCTCGGTCAGCTCGTAGGCCGCGGTCGTGATCGGCAGGTAGCCGGTGCGCTTGTGGCTGGCCGACTGCACTTCCGGGCTCGACAGGTACTTGAAGAACTCGGCGACGCCCTTGTACTCGGCCGGCTTCTTGCCCGCCATCACCCACAGGCTGGCACCGCCGATGGCGGTGTTCTGCGGCGCGCCCGGCACGTCCGGGTAGTACGGCAGCGGGGCCAGGCCGTAGGCGAACTTGGCGCCCTTGCTGACGTCGGCGTACGAACCGGACGAGCCGGTCAGCATCGCGCATTCGCCCGACACGAACGACGGCACCGCGACGCTCGCGCGGCCCTTGTAGACGAACAGGCCCTGCTTGGACATGTTGGCCAGGTTCTCGAAGTGGCGCAGGTGCAGCGGCGAGTTGAAGGCCAGGCGGGCGCTCGGGCCGCCGAAGCCGTTGTTCTGCGTCGCGAACAGCGTGTTGTGCCAGGTCGAGAAGCTCTCCAGGTGCACCCAGCTCATCCAGCTGGTGGTGTACGGGCACTTGACGCCGCTGGCCTTCAGCTTGGCGGCGGCCAGCGTCATCTCGGGCCAGGTGGTCGGCGGCTTGTTCGGGTCCAGGCCGGCCGCCTTGAAGGCGTCCTTGTTGTAGTAGAAGATCGTCGTCGAGCTGTTGAACGGGAACGACAGCATCTCGCCGTTCGGCGCGGTGTAGTAGCCCGACACCGCCGGCACGTAGGCCTTCGGATCGAAGCCGACGCCGCTTTGCTTCATCACTTCGCCGACCGGCTTGATCGCGCCCTTGGCCGACATCATCGTCGCGGTGCCTACCTCGAACACCTGCAGGATGTGCGGCGCATTGCCGGCACGGAAGGCGGCCACCGCGGCCGTCATCGACTCGTCGTAGTTGCCCTTGAAGGTCGGGACGACCTTGTACTCTTTCTGGCTGTTGTTGAACTGCGTGGCCAGGTCGTTGACCCATTCGTTCAGGCCGCCGGTCATCGAGTGCCACCACTGGACTTCGACTTGCGCCTGGGCCGGGCCGGCGATCGCCAGCGCGGTGAGGCCGGCGGCGAGGGCGGCGAGTTTGAGCTTCATGTACTTCTCCGGAAAGGGTAGGGGTTGGTTTTTGACCAGCCGCGCAGTGTGCGACGAGTTTGTGACACAGGCGTTTATGTCGTGCCCGGGCGCCCGCGGCAACTGTGGATAACCCCGCTGGACTGCAGGAAGCGCGCCCACCGGGCCGCCACGGGGCCTGAGGTACCATTTGCGTCCAAGTGCCCCACAGGCGAGCAGGCTGCCTGGCCCCCATGAACGCACCCATCCCGTTGAACCAGATCGCCGCGGCCAGCGCCGCGCACCAGGCGCCCCGGCTGCGCGAGATTCCGTACAACTACACCTCGTTTTCCGACCGCGAGATCGTCATCCGGATCCTCGGGTCGCGGGCCTGGGAACTGCTGGACCGCCTGCGCGCAGAGCGCCAGACCGGCCGCTCGGCGCGCATGCTGTACGAGGTGCTGGGCGACATCTGGGTGGTGCAGCGCAACCCCTACCTGCAGGACGACCTGCTCGACAACCCGCGCCGCCGCCGCCTGCTGATCGAGGCGCTGAACCACCGGCTGCACGAGGTGCAGGCGCGGCGCACGCCGGCGGTGGACAACCCGGCCGACAGCCAGCGCGACGCCTCGGTGGGCGAGCTGCTCGATGCCGCGAAGAAGGCGGTGCAGTCCTTCTCCGACCAGTTCGACGCGATGGACGCGCTGCGCCGCAAGGCCACGCGCACGCTGGGCCGCCACACCGCCAAGGACAACATCAAGTACGACGGGCTGTCGCGCGTGTCGCACGTGACCGACGCCACCGACTGGCGCGTCGAATACCCGTTCGTCGTGCTGACGCCCGACACCGAGGCCGAGATGGCCGCGCTGGTGAAGGACTGCATCGAGCTCGGCCTCACCATCATCCCGCGCGGCGGCGGCACCGGCTACACCGGCGGTGCCGTGCCGCTGACCTGGAACAGCGCCGTCATCAACACCGAGAAGCTCGAGGCGATGACCGAGGTCGAGGTGATGCGGCTGCCGGGCATGGACCGCGACGTCGCGACCATCTGGACCGAGGCCGGCGTCGTCACGCAGCGCGTGGCCGATGCGGCCGAGCGCGCCGGCTTCGTGTTCGCGGTCGACCCGACCTCGGCCGAGGCCTCGTGCGTCGGCGGCAACGTGGCGATGAACGCCGGCGGCAAGAAGGCCGTGCTGTGGGGCACCGCGCTCGACAACCTGGCCTCGTGGCGCATGGTGACGCCCGACGCCAAGTGGCTGGAGGTGGCGCGGCTGGACCACAACATGGGCAAGATCCATGACGTGGACGTCGCGCGCTTCGAGCTGAAGTACTTCGACGCGACGGGCAAGGTGCTGGAGCGCACCGAGATCCTCGAGGTGCCGGGCCGCACCTTCCGCAAGGAAGGCCTGGGCAAGGACGTCACCGACAAGTTCCTGGCCGGGCTGCCCGGCATCCAGAAGGAAGGCTGCGACGGGCTGATCACCAGTGCGCGCTGGGTGGTGCACAAGATGCCGGCGCACACGCGCACCGTGTGCCTCGAGTTCTTCGGCAACGCCAAGGATGCGGTGCCGTCGATCGTCGAGATCAAGGATTTCATGTTCGCCGAGCAGAAGAAGCCCGGCGGCGCGATCCTGGCCGGGCTGGAGCACCTGGACGACCGCTACCTGAAGGCGGTGGGCTACGCGACCAAGAGCAAGCGCGGCGGCCTGCCCAAGATGGTGCTGGTGGGCGACATCGCCGGCGACGATGCCGACGTGGTGGCGCGTGCCACCAGCGAGGTGGTGCGGCTGGCCAACGGCCGCGCCGGCGAGGGCTTCGTCGCGGTGAGCGCCGAGGCGCGCAAGAAGTTCTGGCTCGACCGCAAGCGCACCGCGGCGATCAGCCGGCACACCAACGCCTTCAAGGTGAACGAAGACGTGGTGATCCCGCTGCCGCGCATGGGCGAGTACACCAACGGCATCGAACGCATCAACATCGAGCTGAGCCTGCGCAACAAGCTGGCGCTGGTCGACGCGCTGGAAGACTTCTTCGTCGCCGGCCAGTTGCCGCTGGGCAAGAGCGACGACGCCGGCCAGATCGCGAGCGCCGAGCTGCTGGAAGACCGCGTGCAGCAGGCGCTGGCCCTGCTGCGCGAGGTGCGCGGGCTGTGGTCGCATTGGCTGCAGAACCTCGACCTGGTGCAGGCGGACCGCGGCACGAGCATTTTTTCCGACCTGCAGGACCACACGCTGCGCGCGTCGTGGAAGTCGCAGGTCCGCACGCCGCTGCAGGGCATCTTCGCCGGCGCGACGCTGTCGCCCATCGTCGATGCCTGCCAGGCAATCCACAAGGAGGTGCTGCGCGGGCGCGTGTGGGTGGCGCTGCACATGCATGCCGGCGACGGCAACGTGCACACCAACATCCCGGTCAACAGCGACAACTACGAGATGCTGCAGACGGCGCACGAGGCCGTGGCGCGCATCATGAAGCTGGCGCGYTCGCTGGACGGCGTGATCTCGGGCGAGCACGGCATAGGCATCACCAAGCTCGAGTTCCTGACCGACGACGAGCTGGCCGGCTTCACCGCCTACAAGCAGCGCGTCGAYCCGGAAGGGCGCTTCAACAAGGGCAAGCTGCTGCGCGACGCGAGCTTCGGCGGCGTCAAGCTGAAGGCCGACCTGACCAATGCCTACACGCCGAGCTTCGGGCTGATGGGGCACGAGTCGCTGATCATGCAGCAGAGCGACATCGGCGCGATCGCCGATTCGGTCAAGGACTGCCTGCGCTGCGGCAAGTGCAAGCCGGTGTGCGCGACGCACGTGCCGCGCGCCAACCTGCTGTACAGCCCGCGCAACAAGATCCTGGCCACCTCGCTGCTGGTCGAGGCCTTCCTGTACGAGGAGCAGACGCGCCGCGGCGTGTCGATCAAGCACTGGGAGGAGTTCGAGGACGTGGCCGATCACTGCACGGTGTGCCACAAGTGCCTGAGCCCGTGCCCGGTGAAGATCGACTTCGGCGACGTGTCGATGAACATGCGCAACCTGCTGCGCAAGATGGGCAGGAAGAGCTTCCGCCCCGGCAACAAGATGGCGATGATGATGCTCAACGCCACCAACCCGGAGACGATCAAGCTGCTGCGCGGCGCGATGGTCGACGTGGGCTTCAAGGCGCAGCGCGCGGCCAACAACCTGCTGCGYGGGCTGGCGAAGAAGCAGACGGCGGCGCCGCGCTCGACGGTGGGCACCGCGCCCCTCAAGGAGCAGGTGATCCACTTCATCAACAAGAAGCTGCCGGGCGGCCTGCCGAAGAAGACGGCGCGGGCGCTGCTGGACATCGAGGACAAGAACTACGTCCCGATCATCCGCAACCCGAAGTCGACGACGTCCGAGACCGAGGCGGTGTTCTATTTCCCGGGCTGCGGCTCGGAGCGGCTGTTCTCGCAGGTGGGCCTGGCGACGCAGGCGATGCTGTGGCATGCCGGCGTGCAGACGGTGCTGCCGCCGGGCTACCTGTGCTGCGGGTATCCGCAGCGCGGCTCGGGGCAGTTCGACAAGGCGGACAAGATCATCACCGACAACCGGGTGCTGTTCCACCGTGTCGCCAACACGCTGAACTACCTCGACATCAAGACGGTGGTGGTGAGCTGCGGCACCTGCTACGACCAGCTGCAGGGCTACCAGTTCGACAAGATCTTCCCGGGCTGCCGGATCATCGACATCCACGAGTACCTGCTCGAGAAGGGCATCACGCTCGATGCGACGCAGGGGGCCGGGTACCTGTACCACGACCCGTGCCACACGCCGATGAAGCTGCAGGAGCCGATGAAGACGGTGAAGGCGCTGGTGGGGGCCAACGTGCTGAAGAGCGAACGCTGCTGCGGCGAGAGCGGCACGCTGGGCGTGACGCGGCCGGACATCTCGACGCAGGTGCGCTTCCGCAAGGAAGAGGAGCTGCGGCGCGACGAGGCCAAGCTGCGGGCCACGGGTTCGGTCGCGGCCGAGGGGCCGGTGAAGATCCTGACGTCGTGCCCGAGCTGCCTGCAGGGGCTGTCGCGCTACGGCAATGACCTGGACAACGGGCTGCTGGAGGCCGACTACATCGTGGTCGAGATGGCCAACAAGATCCTCGGGGCGGACTGGATGCCCGAGTACGTGGAGCGGGCGAACGACGGCGGGATCGAGCGGGTGCTCGTCTGACGGTCCCGGATTCCGCTGCGCTTCATCCGGGCTACGAAGCATGTAGCCCGGATGCCAATCCGGGGATCGTCGATCACTTCAGCACTTGATCCCGACGTGCAGCGCGACCACGCCCGCGCTCAGGTTGTGCACGTCCACGTGCCCGAACCCCGCCGTCTTCATCATCGACTTCAGCGTCTGCTGGTCCGGGTGCATGCGGATCGATTCGGCGAGGTAGCGGTAGCTGTCCGCATCCCCCGCCACCAGCTGCCCGATGCGCGGCAGCGCCTTGAACGAATACCAGTCGTAGACCTTCTCCAGCGGCTTGGCGACCTTGGAGAACTCGAGCACCAGCAGCCGCCCGCCCGGGCGCAGCACGCGGCACATCTCGGCCAGCGCGCGGTCCTTGTGGGTCATGTTGCGCAGCCCGAACGCGACGCTGACGAGGTCGAAGCGCTCGCTCGGGAAGGGCAGCGATTCGGCATCGCAGATCGCCGTCGGCAGCACCAGCCCGTGGTCGAGCATGCGGTCGCGGCCCTGGCGCAGCATGGCCTCGTTGATGTCGGTGTGCACCACCATGCCGCGCTCGCCGACCTTCTTCGCGAAGGCGCCGGCCAGGTCGCCGGTGCCGCCGGCGATGTCGAGCACCTTGTCGCCGTCGCGCAGGTTGGCCACCGCCACCGCGTAAGCCTTCCACGCCCGGTGCAGGCCCATCGACATCAGGTCGTTCATCAGGTCGTACTTGCCGGCGACCGAATCGAACACGCCGCGCACGCGCTGCGCCTTCTGGGTTTCATCGACGGTCTCGAAGCCGAAATGGGTGTTGCTCATGGGGAGGTCGTCTCCGTCAATGGTGGGTGTGGCCGCAGGCGGATCCGCCGGGGGCTTGCATCGGCGCATCGCGCTCGATGCCGGCAGCCTTCAGGCGCTCTTCGTACTGCTGCCACAGCTGGGCCTGCTGCGAACCGAGGAAGTAGAGGTAGTCCCACGAGAACAGCCCGGTGTCGTGGCCGTCGGAGAAGGTGGGCTTGACGGCATAGTTGCCGACCGGCTCGAGCGCGGTCAGCTCGACCTCGCGCTTGCCGGTCTGCAGGATCTCCTGGCCGGGGCCATGGCCCTGCACCTCGGCCGATGGCGAGTAGATGCGCATCAGCTCGAACGGGATGCGGAACTCGCGGCCATCGGCGAATGCGATCTCGAGCATGCGCGATTGCTGGTGCACCGTGATCGCGGTGGGTTGCGGGGTCTGGGCAGTGAGGCCGGCCATGGGGTTTCCGTGTGTCAGAGGGGTTCAGCCGAGGCGCGACAACGCGGCCGCGACGCGTTCGTCGAGCCCGGCCAGGCCGGCGGCCAGGCGCTCGGCCGGTGCCGGATGCACGTCGCGCTGGCGCGTGCCCCAGATCGGCTGCGGGAAGTGGCTGTCCCAGTCGAAGCGGGCGATCACGTGCCAGTGCAGGTGCGGCACCATGTTGCCGAGCGCCGCGAGGTTGATCTTGGTGGGTGCCAGCGCATCGCGCAGCACGCGCTCGACGCCGGCGACCAGGGTCATCGCGCGGGCCCGGGCGGCGTCGTCGAGGTCGGACAGTTCGGCCACGTGCCGGCGCGAGACGACCCGGTAGAAACCCGGAAAGGCGGCGTCGGCGACGCGGATCACGCGCCAGGCCGCGTCCTGCCAGACCAGCGTGCCGCCGGCCTCGCGGCACAGCTCGCAGCCGGGGACGGGGATCTCGGGGGGGTGGAAGGCCAGGGGCATCCGCGCATTATCGGCGGCGTCGATAACATCGGCGGCTTCATCCGCACAGGACTTGCCGCCATGACCCGCCACCCCACGCGCCGCCACGTCAACCTTGCACTTGCCGCCGGCGCCCTTGCCGCCTTCGGCCCGGCCCGCGCCGAGACCTGGCCTTCGAAGCCGATCCGCTGGGTGGTGGCCTACCCGGCCGGCGGCGGCTCGGATTTCCTGGCCCGGCAGCTGGCGCCGCAGCTGGGCAAGCAGCTGGGGCAGACCATCATCATCGACAACCGCCCGGGCGCGGCCGGGATGATCGGCACCGACAACGCGGCCAAGTCGCCGCCCGACGGCTACACCATCGTCACCGGCGACAACGGCGCGATGGTCTTCAACTCGGCGATGTACAAGAAGGTACCGTACGACCCGAAGGACCTGGCGCCGGTGGGCTTCATGGCGCGCTTCCCGCTGATCCTGGCGGTGAACCCGGCGTCGGGCTTCACGAGCGCGCAGCAGTTGCTGGACACCGTCAAGAAGAGCCCCGGCAAGTACAGCTACGCGTCGCCCGGCATCGGCAGCCCGCACCACCTGGCGATGGAGCTGCTGAAGGACCGCACCGGCAGCTTCGTCGTGCACGTGCCCTACCGCGGCACGGCGCTGGCGGTGCAGGACGTCATTTCGGGCCAGGTGCCGATGATGGTGCTGGACACGGCGGCCGGGCTGCCGCAGATCCGCGGCGGCAAGGTGCGCGCGCTGGCGGTGATGTCGAAGAAGCGCATCGCGTCGCTGCCGGACGTGCCGACGCTGGACGAGCTGGGGATCAAGGGCTTCGAGGTCACCGCGTGGCAGGGGCTGTTCGTGCCGCACGGCACGCCGCCGGAGATCGTGGCGCGGCTGACGCAGGAGATGCACAAGGCGATCACGACGCCGGAGGTGAAGGCGCGGCTGGAGGAGTTCGGGCTGGATGTGGCGCCGACGGACGGCCCGGCGCTGGCGAGCTTCGTGCAGCAGGAGACGAAGTTCTGGCATGCCTTGATCAAGGAGCGCAAGCTGTCCGCGGATTGAAGTGGCGGTGGAACCCGGATTGGCATCCGGGCTACTCATGCGTAGCCCGGATGCCAATCCGGGATCGAACACACGCCATGGTTCTTTACCGCCGCAACCGGGTCCCGGGTGCCAGCTACTTCTTCACCCTGACGCTGCGCGATCGCCGCTCGGACGCCCTCGTCCGCCACATCGACCTGCTCAAGAACGCGCTGCGCCAGGTGCGCCGCGAGCGCCCGTTCACGATCGACGCCATCGTCGTCCTGCCCGAGCACCTGCATTGCATCTGGACCTTGCCGGCAGACGATGCCGGGTACCCCGCGCGATGGCAGGCGATCAAGGCGCGGTTCAGCCGGGCGGTGCGACACGCCGGGGAACCAGTGGCCCGGGATGCAAGGGGCAATTGCGCACTGTGGCAACCACGCTACTGGGAACACACGCTGCGCGATGACGGTGACGTTGCACGGCACATCGACTACATCCACTTCAACCCGGTGAAGCACGGGCTGGTCCAGCAGGCCGCCGACTGGGCCCACTCGTCGTTCCCGCGCTACGTCGATCGCGGCGTGTATCCGCGCGGTTGGGGCCTCGCCGCAGATCTCATCGACAGCGCCGGGGAGCCGTAGCCCGGATGCCAATCCGGGGACTGTCCCGGAGAACAGGCCATGGAATCCCGGATTGGCATCCGGGCTACGAAGCTTTCCGCAGGGCACCGCCGGTTCGGCAACGGCGTGGGCGGGGAGGCTGGGGTGCGCCGATCAGGATGGGGCGCCGGAGCTGGCTGATTTCAGGGACCGCGTGCGCCAGCACGCTTCGTGGACTGACTTGTCGCCGACTGTTTGACCACAGCGAGCGCAGCGAGCGGCGGGAGTTTCGGCGACGGGCCCTGAAAGCAGCCAGCGCAGGGSARTCGACGCGCCCCCGGCGCGGCGACCGYCCCATCCGGCGCGCCCCAGCCTSCCCGCMCGCGCCKTTGCGCGCGCCCCCGGTGCCCGGATCACATCCACCCCCTCAACCACGGGGGTAGGCCCCCGTTTAGAGGATGGGGGAGACGACGACAAAAATTAACAATCCGCGCCATCTGCTGATGTCCCGACGCAGCACGCCGAAGCGATCGGCGGCCTTTCCGGGATGCAGTTCTGAAGGATGAGCAACATGCTGAAGGTGTTCCAGTTACATGTTTCCGTGGCAACCCTCTTCGGGATGATCGCGGACGGTCTGCTGTGCTTCTTCGCCATCGTGCTGGCCGCCTCGTCGGTCCACATCCTGCCCGGCACCTCGGGCACCCAGGCCGGCCTGACGGTGCCGCACCTGTTCCTGTTCGCCAGCGGCTTCGCCGGCGTGATGTCGCTGCTGTACGCCTTCGCCGGCCTGTACCGCCCGACCCCGATCGGCTTCGCCGCGATGCTGCGCCGCACGCTGTGCGTGCTGGCCGTCGGCGCCTACGTCACCTACCTGGTCCTCGACAGCATCGCCAACGGCGGCTATGCCGTGCAGATCATGACCTCGGCCGTGCTGTACCTGGTGGTCGGCCTGGTGCTGGTGCGCAGCGCCATGTACCTGATGAGCCGCATGGCCACCGTGCCCAAGGTGCTGATCGTCGGCAACGGCGCCGATGCCCAGGGCGTCGCGAGCGACCTGCTGACGATGAAGCGCCTGCAGCGCAACGTGGTCGGCTTCTTCCCGACCGAGGCGGATTCCGCACAGGCTGAGAGCCTGCGGGGCCACCGCGTCTTCTCGCGCGACCTGTCCATCGAGGACATCGTGCGCGACCACCACATCGACGAAGTCATCGTCGCCGTGCGCGAACAGCGCGGCGGCAGCGTCCCGATGGACCAGCTGCTCGCCTGCCGCATCCGCGGCGTGCCCATCGTCGACCTGGCCGGCTTCTACGAGCGCGCCAAGTCCGAGGTGCCGATCGACAGCCTGAAGGCCAGCTGGCTGGTCTATGGCCAGGGCTTCGTGCAAGGCCGCGTTCGCAAGGTGCTCAAGCGCGCGTTCGACGTCGCGAGCTCCGCCTTCCTGCTGCTGATCGCCTCGCCGGTGATGCTGCTGGCCGTGCTGGCCATCCGCCTCGAAGGCCGCGGCCCGATCATCTACAAGCAGGAACGCGTCGGCCTGGGCGGCAAGATCTTCATGTGCATGAAGTTCCGCAGCATGCGCACCGATGCCGAGAAGGACGGCGTGGCCGTCTGGGCCACCAAGAACGACTCGCGCGTCACCCGCGTCGGCGCCTTCATGCGCAAGACCCGCATCGACGAGCTGCCGCAGCTGCTGTCGGTGCTGCGCGGCGAGATGAGCATGGTCGGCCCGCGCCCCGAGCGCCCGAGCTTCGTCAAGCAGCTGAAGGAACAGATTCCGTTCTACGACGTGCGCCACAGCATCAAGCCGGGCGTCACCGGCTGGGCCCAGGTGCGCTACAGCTACGGCGCCTCGGTCGACGACGCGCGCCGCAAGCACCAGTTCGACCTGTACTACGTCAAGAACAACTCGCTGATGCTGGACATGCTGGTCCTCATCGAGACCGTCAGCGTCGTGCTCTTCCGCGAAGGCGCACACTGAGCTTGCGGCCTGTCCAAACAAAAGGGAAATCCAGAATGAACGTCAAGCGTGTGTTGGGATGGATCGGGCCGGTCGTGACGGCCCTCGTTGTGTCGGCCTGCGGCAGCCTGAGCGGCCTGCCGCCGGCCCCGAAGGTCGCCGAGACGCCGGACCACCGCTACCTGATCGGTGCGCTGGACACCGTCAACATCGTCGTCTGGCGCAATGCCGACCTGTCGTCCACCGTCACCGTGCGCCCGGACGGCCGCATCTCGACCCCGCTGGTCGAGGACGTGCTGGCCGCCGGCCGCAGCCCGGCCGACCTGGCACGCGACATCGAGGCCAAGCTCGGCAAGTACATCCGCGATCCGGTCGTCACCGTGGTCGTCAACAACTTCCAGGGTTCGTTCTCCGAGCAGATCCGCATCATCGGCGAGGCCACCCGCCCGCAGTCGGTGCCGTACCGCCAGAACATGACGCTGCTGGACGTGATGATCCAGGCCGGCGGCCTGACCGAGTTCGCCGACGGCAATGCCGCCGTGCTGGTGCGCGGCACCGAGCAGGGCAAGCAGTACAGCGTGCGGCTGAAGGACCTGATCAAGCGCGGCGACATCTCGGCCAACGTCGACGTCAAGCCCGGCGACGTGATCATCGTTCCGCAGAGCTGGTTCTGAACCCGGTGCCAGCCCGCTGCCGCCGACCCCACGCGATGCAGTGATGTGGCGAGGCGGCGGTCCCTGTTGAGCCGGTCGACCTGTAGGCGTCGACCCATCCAGAAGCTTCAAGATGAATGAGTTGACCCGTCAGATCTCGATCGTGCTGCGCACGATCTGGCAGCGCCGCTGGTTGGCCGTGGCCGTCGCCTGGGCCACCGCCGTCGTGCTGGCGCTGATGGTGTGGGTGATCCCCAATCGCTACGAAGCCACCGCCAAGCTGTTCGTCGACACCCAGTCGGTGCTGAAGCCGCTGATGGCCGGCCTGGCTTTCCAGCCCGACCTCGACCAGCAGGTGCGCATGCTCGCCAAGACCCTGCTGTCGCGCCCCAACATCGAGCGCCTGATGGGCGACCCCGGCGTCGGCCTGGGCACGCTGACCGACGTCAAGCGCGAGCAGGCCATCGACCGCCTGAGCTCGCGCATCAAGATCGAGCACAGCGGCGGCAACCTCTACCTGATCAGCTACCGCGACGGCGACCCGAACCGCGCCAAGGCCGTCGTCGACGGGCTGGTGAACCTGTTCATCGACTCCGGCAACGACTCCAAGCAGCGCGATTCGCAGGATGCGAGCCGCTTCATCGACGAGCAGATCAAGGGCTACGAGGTCAAGCTGGTCGAGGCCGAGAACCGCGTCAAGGACTTCAAGCTGCGCAACTTCGGCGTCTCCGGCGTGTCGGGCCAGGACTACTTCGCCCGCATGTCGGTGCTGAGCGACGAGGTCGGCAAGCTGCGCATGTCGCTGGCCGCGGCCGAGCAGTCGCGCGACGCGCTGAAGCGCGAGCTGTCGAGCGAAGAACCCAACATTGCCGCCGACGCCCCGGCGCCGGCGGTGCCGATGGCGATGCAGACCGAGATCGATTCGCGCCTGGATGCGCAGCGCCGCTCGCTCGACGACCTGCTGCGCCGCTACACCGACGAGCACCCCGACGTGGTCGCGGCGCGCCGCATGATCGCCCAGCTGGAAGGCCAGAAGCGCCAGCAGGAGGCCGAGCGCGCGAAGGCCGCGGCCAAGAGCGGCGGCCGCGTGACGTCGTCCACCAACCCGGTGTACCAGCGCCTGCGCATCGCGCTGGCCGAGGCCGAGGCCAACGTGGCGTCGCTGCGCAGCCAGCTCGGCGGCCAGCAGGAGCGCCTGGACCAGATCAAGTCCACCGCCAGCCGCGTGCCGCAGACCGAGGCCGAGCTGGCCCAGCTGAACCGCGACTACGACATCATGCGCAAGCAGTACGACATGCTGGTCTCGCGCCGCGAAGCCGCGTCGCTGGGCCTGAAGATCGACCAGTCGAAGAGCATGGCCGAGTACCGCCTGGTCGAGCCGCCGCGCGTGCCCGGCCGGGCCGCCTTCCCGGACCGCACCGCGCTGGCCATCGTCGCGATGCTCGCGGCGCTGGCCGCCGGCGGCGCCGCCGCCTTCGCCATGGGCAAGCTCTACCCGACCTTCGACACGCAGGAAGCGCTGCAGGCCTTCGCCAAGCGCCCGGTGCTGGGCAGCGTGTCGCGTCACCTGTCGCGCGCCGCCGAGCGCGCGCAACRCTTCGACCTGATGCGGCTCACCGGCGCGATGGCGGTCTTCCTGGCGATCAACGCGACCTGGATCGCGTTGCTGGCCGGCGGCATCCAACCCCACTGAACAAGCAGGCCGCAGCCCCACCATGAGCATCATCGAACAAGCCACCCGCCGCCTCGAGGAACTGCGACGCGCCGGCATCGACGTGCCGGGCTGGAACCCCGCGCCGGGCAGCGACGCCGCACTGGGCGGCGCCACGCTGCCGCTGGGCCGCATGCCGGTCGGCCCGGCGACGCCGGCACCCGCCACGCCCGAGGGCATCGAGCTCGCACCGCGCACCGTCGCGCCGCCGAAGGCGCCGCGCGCGCCGAGCCACCAGCGTTCGCGCGAGGTGCAGATCGACCTGGTGCGCCTCGCGTCCGAAGGCTACCTGTCGCCGATCGACCCGCGCATGGGCCTGGCCGAGGAACTGCGCGCCGTCAAGCGCCCGATCATCGAGCATGCGCAGGCCGCGCGCGAGGCCGGCAAGACCGGCGGCAACCTGATCTTCGTGACCAGCGCGCTGCCGGGCGAAGGCAAGACCTACAACGCGATCAACCTGGCGATGAGCATCGCGATGGAGGTCGACCACTCGGTGCTGCTGGTCGACGCCGACGTGGTGCGGCCGTCGGTGATGTCGCGCCTGGGCGTCGAGGCCGAACTGGGCATGCTGGACGTGCTGACCAAGCCGTCGCTCGACCTGTCCGAGGTGCTGATGCGCACCAACGTGCCGAAGCTGTCGCTGCTGCCGGCCGGCCGGCCGACCGACAAGTCGACCGAGCTGCTGGCCAGTGCCGCGATGGAACGGCTGCTGGCCGACCTGGCCGAGCGCTATCCCGACCGCATCGTGATCTTCGACGGCCCGCCGCTGCTGGCCACCAGCGAATCGCGCGTGCTGGCCGCCCGCATGGGCCAGGTGCTGATGGTGGTGCAGGCGCAGAAGACCGCGCAGAGCTCGGTGGCGCGCGCCTTCGCCGACATCGAGGCCTGCGAGACCGTGTGGTGCGTGCTGAACAAGGCGGCCGGCCAGCGCGCTACGGCCGGCTACGAGCGCTACCCGCAATACCGCCGGACCTGAACGACGTGCACGCCAGCCGACGGACCCTTCGCCACAGCGGCCCGGCACGGGCGCTGCTTGCCATGCCGATGCTCGGCTGCCTGGTCGCCAGCGCCTTTGCACAGTACACCGCACCGCCGCCGGCCGGCATGCCGGCGCCCGCCGGCACCGGTCCCTTCGGCAGCATCTCGGCGCCGCCGGCCGCCGCCGCCGCGTCGGCCCCGCTCGGTCCGCCGCCGGCCACCCGCATCCAGCTGGCCGTCGATTCGCGCCTGGTGCACACCAACAACGCGACGCCCGACCTCGGCATCAAGCAGAGCGATACCGTGCTCGAGGTGCAGCCGTCGATCCTCTTCGAGCGCCGCGGCCCGCGCATCACGCTGAGCGGCAATGCGTCCGTCAGCGGCCTGGCCTACCTGGAGAACAGCCAGGCGTCGCGCCTGCTGCCGCGGGCCCGCGTCGACATGGCCTCGAAGGTGGTCGAGAACTGGGCCTACTTCGACGCCTGGTACCGGGTCGATCCGACCTTCGACGACCCGTACGCCACGCGGCCGGAAGCGGCCACCTCGTACAAGCTGGAGCCGCGCCGCCGCTTCGGGCTGAGCCCCTACATCCTGCACCGCTTCAAAGAGCTCGATTCGATGCTGGCCCGGGTCGACTACACCGAGGCGCGCATCACCGACTACCTGACCAAGCAGAAGCACACCACCAAGGGCCTGGACAAGGTGCTGACGTTCGAGCGGCAGCCGCGCAGCCTGGGGATGCAGCTGGAGGTGCGGGCGCACGACGAGAGCGACGACCTCATCGAAGGCCAGACGCTGAGCACGCGCGAAGCGCGGCTGTGGCTGAACTGGCAGCCCGACCCGCAGGTGGTGCTGGGCGTGGAAGGTGGCGGCGAGCAGACCTCGCTGCTGGCCGACACGCCGACCGAAACGCTGTACGGCGGGCGCGTGACCTGGCGGCCCGACGAGCGGACCAACCTGCGCGTGACGGTGGAGCACCGCTATTTCGGCACCGGCTGGGACGTGGTCTATGCCCACAGTTCGGCGGTCACGACGATCGGGCTGCAGGCCAGCCGCACGGTCTCGAGCCAGGGCATTCCCGACAACAACGGCGCGCTGCCGCCCGGCAGTGCCTCGCCGGTGCCGGTGGGCGGCGGCATCAATCCGGCAGCGCTGTACTCGGTGGTGGCGCAGTTGCGCGAGAGCGTGGGCTTCCAGGCCGCGCTGCAGGGCCGGCGCAACCGCATCTACATGCAGCTCGGCTACCTGAAGCAGCAGGCGCTGCAGATGGACGGCCAGGCCATCCCGCCCGACCCGGCCTACGACACGCAGCAGAAGTCAGCCTCGCTGGGCTGGGACTACCGGCTGGGACCGCTGACCATGCTGAGCCTCATCGGTGACGGCTCGCGCATCGAAGGCCTGGGCGGCGCCAACCTGGGCCGCTACACCACGCAGTATTCGCTGCGCGTCGAGGGCTCGCGCACGCTGTCGCCGCACACCACGGCCACCATCGGCGCGCGCCGGCTGACCGTCAAATCCAACAGCACCACGCTGACGTCGATCGACCTCGAAGGCGAGACGGCGATCTACGCCGGCCTGCGCTACAAATTCTGATCATGTACGAGTCGCACTTCGGCCTCAGTGGCCCGCCCTTCCAGCTGAACCCGGACCCGGCGTTCTATTTCGACAGCCGCGGCCACAGCAATGCGCTGGCTTACCTCAAGTTCGGCGTGCACCAGGGCGAGGGCTTCATCGTCGTCACCGGCGAGATCGGTGCCGGCAAGACCACGCTCGTGCGCACGCTGCTCGAAGGGCTGGATGCCGAGAAGGTGGTGGCCGCGCAGGTGGTCAGCACCCAGCTCGAATCGGGCGACCTGCTGCGCGCCATCCTGACCGCCTACGGCGTGCCGACCGGCGGCGCGTCGAAGGCGCACCTGATCGCGAGCCTGGAAGGCTTCCTGACCGCGCTGGCGGCCAAGGGCCGGCGCGCGCTGCTGATCGTCGACGAGGCGCAGAACCTGAAGCACGAGGCGGTCGAAGAGCTGCGCATGCTGTCGAACTTCCAGCTCGGCAACCATGCCCTGCTGCAGAGCTTCCTGATCGGCCAGCCCGAGCTGCGCACGCTGCTGCAATCGAAGTCGATGGAGCAGCTGCGCCAGCGCGTGATCGCGTCGTGCCACCTGGGCCCGCTCGACCAGACCGAGACGCGCGCCTACATCGAGCACCGGCTGCACCGCGTGGGCTGGCAGGATTCGCCGTCGTTCAGCGACGATTCGTTCGACGCGATCCACCGCTGGACCGGCGGCGTGCCGCGCCGCATCAACCGCTTGTGCAACCGCCTCTTCCTGGCGGCCTTCCTGTCGGGCAAGGATGCGATCGCGGCCGAGACGGTGGAGCAGACCGCCGGCGAGCTGCGCAGCGAGATCGGCGAGCTGGCCGACGTGCCGATGCTGGTGTCGGCGGTGGCGCAGCCCGGCGCCGGCGCGCGGCCGGACGTGAGCATCCCGCCCAACCCGAACGTGCCGGTGCTGGACATCGGCGCCGAGGTCGGCCTGGGCGGCATGGGCGTGGTGCAGCGCTCGCGCAGCGGCGGCAAGCTGCAGCGCCCGCTGCTGTGCGTGGTCGACACGCGCACCGATTTCCTGAAGGTGGGCGCGCTGTCGCGCGTGCTCGAAGAGTACGGCGACCTGCCGCCGGTGATGGCGGTGCAGCCCGGCACCGAAGAAGGCCTGGCGATCGGCCCGGCCGGTGCCGCGGTGCTGCCGCTGCCGAAGATGGAGATCCACCTGGGGATCGGAACGAACGGTGCGGTCAGCGTGGCACACGGCTCGGCCGCGGCGCTGACGCGCTTCGACGAGGTGCTGGCCGAGTTCATGCCGAGCGCGGTGCTGGCGGTCGGCAAGTCGGATGCGGTGCTGATGTGCACGCTGCTCGCGCACAAGCGCGGCGTGCCGGTCCTGCGGCTCGACGCCGGCCAGCGCAACGGCGGCGGCAGCCCCAGCGCCGAGATGAACGGCGTGCTGATCGACCGCGTGGCCGATGCGCTGTACACGAACAAGCTGCTGACCTACTACACGCTGTACCGCGAGGGCATCCCGTCGGACCGGGTGCACTGCGTGGGCAGCCTGGCCGCCAACCTGCTGCATTTCGGGCTGCCGCACGCGGTGCCGCCGCTCGAATCCTTTGCGCGCGCCAAGCTGTCGCCGGTGGTGCTGAACGACCCGCGCGGCTTCGGGTTGGTGAGCCTCGCGCTGCAGCCGAAGGCGCTGGACGAGCTGCTGCCGATGCTGTGCACGCTGGGCCGCGAGCTGCCGCTGGTGTGGCCGCTGCGCGAGGACGCGCTGGTGGCGCTGAAGTCCACCGGGCAGGAAGCGCGGCTGGCCGATTCGGGCGTGGTCGTGATGCCGGCCCAGGGCTACCTGGAAGAGATCGGGCTGTTGCAGCAGGCGCGCTGCCTGATCGCCGGCAGCGAGGGCGAGCTGGTCGAGGAGGCCGTCACGCTGGGCGTGCGCAGCATCACGCTCGGCAACGACCAGAGCATCGCGCCGACGGCCGATGCGTCGAGCATCGTCGTCGGCCGCAGCGTCGAGCAGGCGCTGAAGGCGGTGCGCGAGATCCTGCTGACCGATTCGGCACGCGTCGACGTGCCCGAGTACTGGGACGGCGGCACCGCCAGCCGCATCGCCAAGCACCTGCGCAGCTGGCTGCCGGCGTCGATGCGCGTGTCCACCGCGCGCGCCGCCGAATCGGTGCGCTGAAGCCATGACCCCTGACCCCAAGACCATCACCAACGCCCTGACCGTCGACGTCGAGGACTACTTCCAGGTCTCGGCGCTGGCGCCCTTCATCGCGCGCGACCGCTGGGATTCGATCCCCTGCCGCGTCGAGGCGAATGTCGACCGGCTGCTGCAGCGCTTCGCCGACAGCGGCGCGAAGGCCACGTTCTTCACGCTCGGCTGGATCGCCGAGCGCCACCCGCAGGTGGTGCGCCGCATCGTCGACGCGGGGCACGAGCTGGCGAGCCACGGCTACGGGCACCAGCGCGCGAGCGAGCTGTCGCGCGAGGCGTTCTCGCACGACGTGGTCAGCGCGAAGAAGATCCTGGAAGACATCGCCGGCCTGCCGGTGATCGGCTACCGGGCGCCGAGCTTCTCGATCGGCAAGGACAACCTGTGGGCCTTCGACGTGCTGAAGGAAGCGGGCTATGCCTACAGCTCCAGCGTCTACCCGGTGCAGCACGACCACTACGGGATGCCGGACGCGCCGCGTTTCCCGTACGCGGTGCGCGACGGGCTGACCGAGCTGCCGATCACGACGGTGCGCGCGCTCGGGCGCAACCTGCCGGCGGGCGGGGGCGGGTACTTCCGCTTCGCGCCGTACGGCGTGTCGCGCTGGGCCATCGACCGCTTCAACCGCGACGAGCAGGCGCCGGCGATCTTCTACATGCACCCGTGGGAAATCGACCCGCAGCAGCCGCGCGTGCCGGGGCCGGGCCTGAAGACGCGCTTCCGGCACTACGTGAACCTGCACCGCACCGAGGACCGGCTGGCACGGTTGCTGGGGGATTTCCGCTGGGGGCGGATGGATCGCGTGTTCAACATCTCGCGCTGAGGCACGAACCCGGATTGGCATCCGGGCTACGAAGGATGCGATGCGTTCCGTCCTGACCGATCTGGTGCATCTGCTGCTGGCGATGCCGCTGTATGTGCTGGTCGGGCTGGCCTGGGCCGGCGTGCGGGCGTACCGCGCACGCGAAGGGCGCCTGCACCGCTGGCGGCATGCGCTCGCGGTCCTGTTCGTCGGCGTCTACCTGGTGTCGATCCCGGCCACCGCCAACGCATTGCTCGCGCGGTTGGAGGCCTGGTGGCCGGTGCCGACCGACGCGCAGATCAAGGCCTTGCCGGGCGCGGACGGGCCGCGCATGCTGGTGCTGACGGCCGGCTGGTTCCGCAAGACCGGAAGCGGCTACACCGTGGTGATGGGCGCACCGAGCTGGGAGCGCACCGAGACTGCCGTCGAGCTGTTCCAGCGCTTCGGCGGGCGGCTGATGTTCACCGGGGCACCCTTGCCGGACGGATCGGACTCGGTGGCGCAGCACATGGCCTCGGCGGCGCGGCGGCTGGGCGTGCCGGCCGAGCGCATCGGCGTCGAGGCGGGATCGGTCAACACCCACGAGAACATGCTGTTCAGCGAGCGCCAGTTCGGCCTGCGTGCGCAGGGCCGGGTGCTGCTGTTGACGAGCGCCATCCACATGCCGCGTTCGGTGGCCGCGGCGCGCGGCGTCGGGTTGGACGTGCTGCCGTATCCCTGCGATTTCCGCGCCGACACGGCGCTGAAGTGGCAGCATTTCGTGCCCAGCAACGAGGCGCCCGGTGCGCTCGAGGAGGTGCTGCATGAGTGGCTCGGCCTGGCGATGTATTCGCTTCGCGGTTGGTTGTAGCGCGCTGGTCGCCGGCGCGGCGGTCGTGCAGGCGCAGGGGCAGCCGCGCAGCTTCGTCGTGTCGCCCGACGGCACCGACCGCGCGGTCGGCACGCTGCAGGCGCCGCTGCGCACACTGGACGCCGCGGTGCAGCGCGTGAAACCCGGCGACGTCATCGAGCTGCGGGCCGGCACCTACGACGGCGCGATCATCCGCAACCCGGGCAGCGCCGACGCATGGATCACGCTGCGTCCGTACGCGAAGGAGCATGCGGTGATCCAGGGCACGGGCCGCGGCCCGGCGATCTACTTCTACCACCGCACCTGCGACGAAGACGCGCCGAAGGGTACGCTGTGCCAGGCGATGTACTGGGAGGTGCAGGGGCTGGAGGTGCGCGGCAGCGCCGAGGGGCAGGAAGACGGCTATGCGGTCAAGATCGACACGCCGCGCGTGCGCCTGGTCAACAACGACCTGTGCTGCTCGCGTGTCGACGTGGTGAAGCTGGTGCGCACGGCGGACGACGTCGAGATCCTGCACAACCGCATCCACCATCCGAACGCGAAGATCGGCGACAACGCGCAAGGCGTCGACATCGTCGGCGCGGACCGCACGCGGGTGGCTTTCAACCACGTGCACGACATCCCGTCGATCGGCCTCTATGCGAAGGGCAACGCGAGGAACACGGTGTTCGAGTTCAACCGCGTCGAGCGCACCTGGTCGAACGCGATCATGCTGGGGCAGGAGACCGATGAGGACCGGCTGGTGGACGGGCCCTACGAGACCTACGACGGCGTGATCCGCGACAACGTGATCAGCGAGGTGGGGTGGGCGTGCCTGGCGACGTCGTCGTCGTGGCGGGCGCGCATCCACAACAACACCTGCTGGAACACCGGGCTGCTGACGCACGGGTCGGTGCTGGTGTCGAACGAGTCGGAGATCCACCAGGGCGGGACCGACGTGGCGATCACCAACAACCTGATCGTCGGCGGATCGAAGCTGCCGTTCATCCGCATCACGTCGGACGCGATGAGCGATCCGCGCACGCTGGTGATCGACCGCAACGTGTATGCGATGCGCAGCGCGGCGCCGGGCCTGTTCGCATGGCACGACAAGCGGGTCGAGAACGTCGGGCTGGAGCGCTGGCGCGAGGCGACGGGCCTGGACCGGCACAGCGTGGTGCTGCCGTCGGCCGAGGGCTTGTTCGTCGACACCGCGTCGCTGGTGCCGAAGCCCGGTGGCGCGGCATGGGACCTGCGGCTGGTGGCCGAACCGGCGCGGGCCGGCTGCCCGCCGCGGCCGGTGGTGGGCGCGCGGGCGCCGTGTCCGTAGCCCCCCGAAGCATGGGATGGGACGGCGGGCCGGCAACGACCAGAATCGATTTCCCAGGGCAGCAGCGCGATCGCGCGGACACACCATGCAAGAAGATCCCCGCACCGGCCGCTTGACCGTGTCCGTCGTCATCCCGACCTACAACCGCTCGGCCGACGTGCTGCGCGCCGTCGGCAGCGTGTTGGCGCAGACGCTGCCCGCGTTTGAGATCCTGGTCGTGGACGATGGGTCCACCGACAACACGGCCGAGGTGGTGCAGGCCCTGCCGGCACCGGTTCGCTACCTGCGCAAGCCCAATGGCGGCGTCTCCAGTGCGCGCAACCTCGGCTTGCGCGAGGCGCGCGGCGAGGTCGTCGCGCTGCTCGACTCCGATGACCAGTGGGAGCCCGAGTGGCTCGAGCGGGCGGTGCGGGCGCTGGCCGACGATCCGGCCTGTGGTGCGGTCACGGCCGAGCGCCGCAGCGTCGATCCGGCCGGGCGGCGGCTCGGCGTCTCCAACATGCAGGCGGTGGCCTCCGGCGGGCTGCTGCCGCTGCCCGTGCTGTTCACCCACTACCTCGGCCCGAACCTGTGCATCCGGCGCAAGGTGATCGACGTGGTGGGCGGCTACGACGAGTCCCTGGCAACCGGCGAAGACGTGGACATGACCTTGCGCGTGGCGGCGGTCGCCGGCGTGCGCCTGGTCGCCGAACCGCTGATCCTGGTCACCAAGACGCCCGATTCGCTGAGCGGGCGCATCAACACCGGCAACCGGCTGCGCGTGTTCGACAAGTTCGAGAAGCTGCACCCGGCGCTGGCGGCGCGCCATGCGGCCGAGCTGCGCATCGCGAGGGCGACGGCGGCGTACAGCTACGCACTCGACCTGACGGTGGCCCGGCGGCTGCCGGAAGCGCGGGCGCGGGCCGTCGAGTCGTGGCGCTACGTGCCGTCGATGCTGGCCGCCAAGCAGGTGGCCAAGGTGGCAGTGTTGCAGCTGTTGGGGCGGGGCCGCGACTGACGACCCTGCACGGGCCGGCAGCCGGGCCCCGGATTGGCATCCGGGCTACGAACACTGGGTAGCCC
>NZ_JBFUEB010000050.1:0-44706 GCF_056404395.1 Rhizobacter sp. P2_D12
GGCGCGGGCGGCGCCGCGGGCGGCGGCGTCGGCGCGATCGTCGTCACCGGCGGCGGCGTCGGCGTGCTCGCCGTGATCGTCTGCTGCACCGGCGGCGGCGTGGCCACCTGCACCTCCGGCGGCGGAATGAACGGCGGCGGAGGGGCCTCCAGCTTCGGCGGCGGCGGCACCACGATCTCCGGCGGCGGCGGCGGCTTCTTCACCTCCTCGATCACCTTCGTCTCGATCGGCGCCCTCACCACGTCGACCACCTTCTTGGCCAACCCGGTCAGCAGCGCATACACGATCGCCGCGTGAAACAAAATGACAAACCCGATCCCGACCAGGTGGCGGCGGGGGTCGGCTTGTCGCTGCGAAAAATTCATCGGTCGCGAACTCCTGTGCAGATCAAAGGCCTAGAGGGGCTTAGGCAAGCTGCATGCCTGCACAAGTACACGGGTACAAAACCACTCGTTAGCTACCAGTTTAGTACCAGTAATACCACCCGTCAATGCAGGCAAAACCCGAGGAAAATCCCAGAAAACTGCTTTCCTGACAACAGGTTACGTTTTCCGACAGCTTCCTGGGTTGAACCCGTCGACAGGCGAGCTTGCTGGCCCGGCGCTCGACACCGGCCCGAAAAATACCACTGTCAGGCCAGAACTTTTCACGGGGTTTTCGCGGCTTTACCCGAACAAAGCACCGTGTTGGGTCATGTCCGGCTTCATGACGCCAGCTCTTGGCGCATCGACCTGATGATGGCTGCGTAATCGGGGTGGCCGAAGATCGCGCTGCCGGCAACGAAGGTGTCGGCGCCGGCGTCGGCGACGCGGCGGATGTTGTCGATCTTGATGCCGCCGTCGACCTCGAGCCGGATGTCGCGCCCGCTGGCATCGATCAGCCGGCGCGCCTGCTCGATCTTCTTCAGCGCCATCGGGATGAAGCTTTGCCCGCCGAAGCCGGGGTTGACGCTCATGATCAGCACCAGGTCGATCTTGTCGATCACGTACTCCAGCACCGACAGCGGCGTCGCCGGGTTGAACACCAGGCCGGCCTTGCAGCCCTCGGCCTGGATCAGCTGGATGGTGCGGTCGACGTGGGTGCTGGCGTCGGGGTGGAAGCTGACGGTGCTGGCGCCGGCGCGGCAGAAGGCCTGCGCGAGCGGGTCGACCGGCTGCACCATCAGGTGCACGTCCAGCGGCACCGGGCTGCCGTCGGGCCGCACGGCGTGCTTGCGCACCGCCTCGCAGACCATCGGCCCGAAGGTCAGGTTGGGGACGTAATGGTTGTCCATCACGTCGAAGTGGATCCAGTCGGCGCCGGCGGCGATGACGTTGCGCACCTCCTCGCCAAGACGGGCCAGGTCGGCCGACAAGATGCTGGGAGCGATGCGGAACGTGGTCATTCGATGCAGCCGGTGAAAGGCCGAAAGGCCGGCATTTTAGGCCGGCGAGGAATCGGTCACAGGCCGCTCCGTAGAATCGCGCCCATGGCCCATCCTGAATTCACCTGCTCGGTCGCCGTGCGTCACCTGCCCGAGCAGTCCAACGCAGCCACCGGCCACTACGCCTTTGCCTACACGATCACCGTGCGCAACAGCGGCGACGTGGCGGCCCAGCTGATCGCCCGCCACTGGGTGATCACCGACGGCCAGGGCCGCGTCGAAGAGGTGCGCGGCCTGGGCGTGGTCGGCCAGCAGCCGCTGCTGCAGCCCGGCGACAGCCACGAATACACCAGCTGGACGCGCCTGGCCACGCCGCAGGGCAGCATGCGCGGCACCTTCTTCTGCATGACCGAGGACGCGCGGCCCTTCGACGCCCCGGTGCCCGAGTTCGGGCTGTCGCTCGCCTCGACGCTGCACTGATGCCCTGGAAGCGCAAGCGCGCGGGCGCGGCCAAGGCGTCTGCCGTCAAGGCCAAGCCGGGCGCGTGGGACCTGAGCGCGCTGCTGAACGCCGCCGACGCATCGGCCTCGCTGCCGGAACGCCACCTGTGGCTGGTGCGCCTGCTCGAATGGCTGCGCCACGCCACGCTGCCCATGGACGGCCAGCAGACGCCGACGCCGCTGCTGCGGCTGCGCCACCTGCTGAACGTGCTGGACCGCCACCCAGAGCACCAGGCCGAGGTGGCCGCGCTGCTGGCGCGCTTCTGGCGCGAGGTGGACGTCGCCGCGCTGCTGGCCGACTTCGGCTTCTCGCCGCGCCGCGACCTGGCCGGCGAACTGGGGCAGCGGCTGCGCCTGCGCCTGCTGCCGGGCACGCCCGCCACCACCGACCTGGCCGAGCTGTTCGGGCTGCTGTTCCCGCAGCCGGACGACGCGGTATGGCTGGACGCGCTGGATGAAGCGACGCTCGAGCGCCTGACCGCGCTGCTCGGTCCGGCCGCCGCGGCCACCACCCACTGGCGCGCGCCCTTCCTCGACGCCATCACCTTCCTCGCGAGCGCGATCCGCGCCACCGGCTTCTCGCCGACGGTGCGCCAGCGCATGAGCCCCGAGCTGCTGGCCTCGCAGCCGTTCCGCCAGCTGGCCCACGTGGCCGAGCAGATCCGCGCCCATGCCGACGGCGGCGACACGCCGGCGCTGCTGCGCGAGGCGCAGTACCTGCGCGCGCTGCTGGACACCTGCCGCCGCTGCGCCGACAGCGTGCACCTGCACCTCGAGGCGCACGGCGTGTCGGTCGACGTGGTGTTCGCGGTGGAGCAGTTGCGCGAGCGCACGCAGCGCGTCGAGGAGCTGCTGATCTGCGTGCTGAGCCCCGAGCCGGCGCGCGACATCGCGCGCCTGGTGGCCATGCTGGTGCGCACCGCCGGAGAGCGGCGCAGCATCCGCGCGCTCTTCGCGCGCCACTACTCGCTGCTCGCGCGCAAGGTGGCCGAGCGCAGCGCCGAGACCGGCGAGCACTACATCACCCGCGACCGCAGCGAGTACCGCCGGATGCTGCGCGCCGCGGCCGGCGGCGGCGCGGTGCTGGCCGGCACCACCTTCATGAAGTTCTTCGTGCTGGCGCTCGGGCTGTCGACCTTCTGGGCCGGCTTCTTCGCCGGCGTCAACTACGCCGGCAGCTTCGTGCTGATCCACCTGATGCACTGGACGGTGGCCACCAAGCAGCCGGCGATGACGGCGCCGGCGATGGCGGCCAAGCTGGACGACGTGTCGAACGACGAGGCGGTCGAGGGTTTCGTCGACGAGGTCGCGCACCTGATCCGATCGCAGGCCGCCGGCATCCTGGGCAACCTGGCGCTGGTGGCGCCGCTGGTGCTGACGGCGCAATTCGCGTGGACGGCAGCCTTCGGCGCACCGCTGATCGGCGCGAAGGACGCACAGCACGTGCTGGAGACGCTGACGCTGCTCGGCCCGACGCCGCTGTACGCGGCCTTCACCGGCGTGCTGCTGTTCCTGAGCTCGCTGATCGCCGGCTGGGTCGAGAACTGGTTCGTCTGGCACCGGCTCGACAGCGCGATCGCCTGGAACCCGCGCATCGTCGCGCGGCTCGGCGCGGCGCGCGCGCAGCGCTGGTCGCTCTACTGGCGCAACAACATCTCGGGTCTCGCGGCCAACATCTCGCTCGGGCTGATGCTGGGCCTGGTGCCGGCAGTCGCGAGCTTCTTCGCGCTGCCGATCGAGGTGCGCCACGTGACGCTGTCGACCGGCCAGCTGGCCGCGGCGGTGGGTGCGCTCGGCTTCGACATCCTGCACCAGCCGCCGTTCTGGTGGTGCCTGGCCGGCATCGCGCTGACCGGGCCGCTGAACCTGGCGGTCAGCTTCTTCCTCGCGTTCAAGGTGGCGCTGCGCTCGCGCGGCATCCGGCTGAACGACCGCAGCCGCATCTACCGCGCGATCCGCCGGCGGCTGTGGCAGCGGCCGGGGTCGTTCATCGTGCCGCCGAGGGGCTGATGCGTTTCGCGCGCTTCGATTAATTCGTGCAATTCGCCTAGAATCGGGGCATGACTCCCAAGCACGTGAGTGCCACGCGCAAACCGAAGCCTGCTCCTGCGCAGCGCACCGCCAAGGCTACGGGCAGCATTGACCTTGTCGTTCACCTGTCGGTGCCGACGCAGCCGCTGATGTCCGTCATCGAGCGGCACGTGAAGATGTCAGCTGCCGCCAAGTCGGCGCTCGAGCAAGACCTGGCCGCGACCCTGCAACTTGCGGGCGTGCAGCTTTCTGCAGGAAGTGAAAAGGTCGACGATGCGGTAGACGAAGTTCTTTCGACGGAGCAAGCGGCAAAGCTCCTCGGGGTTTCGCGCCCCTTCGTCGTCAAGCTCGTTGACACAGGCGCCATTCCCATGCACCAACGCGTGGGCAATCAGCGCCGTGTCCTCAAGAGCTCCGTTCTTCGATGGCGAGCCCATGAACAATCTCGGCAGGCCAAGGCGTTGAAGCGCCTCGCGCAGGAGCTGGACGACGAGATCTTTGCCGGCCCCCAGTGAGCATCCCCGTCGTTGCGGATGCCGACACGTTGTTCGGTGCGACGACGAGGGGCCTGCTCGTCTTCCTCGACTATCGAGGACTCATCAAGCTTCATTGGTCGCCGCTCATTCTTGACGAGATGAGTCGAGCCCTGGTGGATGCGCGCCGCAAGCCGACCCTTGAGGCCCCGAAGGTGCTGCAGCAGCGGCTCGGCGATGCACTGCCGAATGCGATGGTCACCGTCCGCGACGGTTCAAGCGCAGTTCGAATCGGTTCAACATGCGGTCAATTCAGCGAAAGATGTCCATGTGGCCGCCTGCGCCCATCACTTGGTTGCATCGAACGCCTACCCGGGCTTGGAAGCCGTGGTTCTGGCCACACGAAATGCGCGGGATTTTCAGCAGGACGAACTTGCCCGCCTCGGGATCGAGCTGAGGCGCCCTGACGAGTTTCTGCACGGGGTCTTCTCAATGTCGCCGGGAGATTTCGCGTTCGCCTTCCGCAGTTTCAGGCGGGACCTGACATCAAAGCCGGAACCTGCACCGCTGCTGGACGCCCTGCAACACGATGGTCTTGTGCGAACTGCAGCCGCGCTTCGCGCGGCCCATGAGGCAGGCATTCACAGGCTTTGAGGCCTAACGTTCATCGTCGTGCCGCTCGCCCTTCTTGCGGCCCGCGAACATCGTCCACCACACGATCAGCAGCAGCACCGCGAGCGCTCCCAGCGCTTCGAGGAGAATCAGTCCCATGATGATGTTTCCTGGCCGTGGCCTCAGGTGGATGGCGGCGGCGATTCTAGGCGTGCTGGGCGCGTGCGCCGGTCCGCAGTACGCACCCGTCGTGCCGACGCCTCCCGGCCCGGCCGCCAACGCGCCCGTCGCCACACCGCCGGCGCCCGGCGACAAGCCGCCGATGCTGACGCGCGTGCGCAGCCGCTGGGTCGGCGCCGCATGGACCGACCTGCCCGGCTGGGAGTTCGACAGCACGGCCGAGCTGTGGCCCGCGCTGCTGCGCAGCTGCGAGAAGCCGGCGCTCGACTGGACCCGCGTGTGCCTGGATGCGCAGAAGCTGACCACCATCACCGACGGCAGCGTGCGCGTGTTCCTGCAGAACCGGGTGCAGCCGTGGCGCGTCGAATCGCTCGAAGGAGGCACCGAGGGGCTGATGACCGGCTACTACGAGCCGCTGGTCGAAGCGAGCCGCGTGCCGCGCGGTGCCTTCCGCATCCCGCTGTATGCGCCGCCGGCCGACCTGGCGGCGCGCAAGCCCTACTGGACGCGCCAGCAGCTGGAGACGGTGCCGGCCGCGCAGGCTGCGCTGCGCGGGCGCGAGCTGGCCTACATCGCCGACCCGCTGGATGCGCTGGTGCTGCAGATCCAGGGTTCGGGGCGCCTGCAGCTGACCGAGGCCGACGGCACGCGCCGGCTGCTGCGCGTCGCGTTCGCGGCGCACAACGACCAGCCCTACAAGTCGGTCGGCCGCTGGCTGGTCGACCAGGGCGAGCTGACGCTGGAGCAGGCCTCGTGGCCATCGATCAAGGCCTGGGCGCGCAAGAACCCGAAGCGGCTGAACGAGATGCTGTGGGCCAACCCGCGGGTGATCTTCTTCCGCGAGGAGCCGTTGCCCGATCCGGCGCTCGGGCCCAAGGGGGGGCAGGGCGTGCCGCTGACGCCGGGGCGCTCGATCGCGGTCGACACGCAGAGCATCCCGTACGGCACGCCGGTGTGGATCGATGCGACCGAGCCGCTCAGCTCGACGCCGCTGCGCCGCGCGGTGATGGCGCAGGACACCGGCACCGCGATCACCGGGGCGGTGCGGGCCGACTACTTCTGGGGCTGGGGCGATGTCGCGGAGCAGCAGGCGGGGCGGATGAAGCAGCCGCTGCGGCTGTGGGTGTTGTGGCCGCGCTCTTGAAGTGAAGTTGAACCCCGGATTGGCATCCGGGCTACGGGCCTTGTAGCCCGGATGCCAATCCGGGTGCGGCATTCACAACATTGCCTGCTGCAAGCCCAGCAAACCGCCCGCGCAACGCGGACTGCGGTCATATCGAAGTGCCAAAGGCTTTGTTCCCGCCGCCCCCTCGGCTGGCCACACTGCGCCTTCGCATCTTCACTTCCGGATCACCCCGATGAGCCCGTCTTCGTTCCTGCGCCGCGCGCTGCTGCTGGCCGCCTCGACCTTCGTCGCCACCGCCGCCTGCGCACAAGGCGGCAGCGCCACCGACAGCCCCTACGGCCTGCAGGCGCTGTGGACGCAGAGCGACGGCGTCGCGAAGACGGTGCTGGTGATCCTCGCCGTGATGAGCATCGGCAGCTGGTACGTGATCATCACCAAGCTGCTCGAGCAGCTGCGCATCGGCGGCCACGCCAAGCGCGCCGCGCGAGACTTCTGGAACGCCGGCACGGTGCAGGCCGGCGCCACGCAGCTGGCCGAGCGCAGCCCGTTCCGCTTCATCGCCGAAAGCGGCCTGGCCGCGACGAAAAAACACAGCGGCCTGCATGCGAAGGTCGACTTCGCCGACTGGGTCGACCTGGCCGTGCACCGCGCCACCGAGCGCGTGCAGCGCAGCCTGTCGTCGGGCCTGAGCTTCCTCGCGACGGTCGGCTCCACCTCGCCCTTCATCGGCCTGTTCGGCACCGTCTGGGGCATCTACCACGCCCTCACCGCGATCGGCATCGCGGGCCAGGCCTCGATCGACAAGGTGGCCGGGCCGGTGGGCGAGGCGCTGATCATGACGGCCATCGGCCTGGCGGTGGCGGTGCCGGCGGTGCTGGGCTACAACTGGCTGCTGCGCCGCAACAGCGCGGTGATGGACGAGGTGCGCGACTTCTCCGGCGAGCTGCATTCGGTGCTGCTGTCCGGCCAGCCGGCCTGAGGCCCGCACGATGGCGATGAACCTGGCCGCGGTGAACGGCGGCGGCGACGAGCAGGTGGTGGCGGCGATCAACACCACGCCGCTGGTCGACGTGATGCTGGTGCTGCTGATCATCTTCCTGATCACGATCCCGGTGGCGAACTTCTCGGTGCCGGTCGAGCTGCCCAAGCGCCCCAACGAGCTGCGCGAAAGCACGCCCAAGGACGTCGTGATCTCGGTCGATGCGCAGGGCGGCACCTTCTGGTTCGATGCACGCATCGCCGGCCGCGACGACCTGCAGCAGCGCCTGAAGAAGATCGCGGCGCAGAACCCGCAGCCCGAGGTGCACATCCGCGGCGATGCGCGCGGCGACTACGCACCGGTCGGCCGCATCCTGCTGGCCTGCCAGCGCGCCGGCATCCTGAAGGTCGGCTTCATCACCGAACCGCCTCCGAGGGGATGAGCACGATGCGACGCACGAAGAAGATCCGTCGCACGCTGGTGGTCGACGAGCCGGTGGCCGACATCAACACGACGCCGCTGATCGACGTGATGCTGGTGCTGCTGGTGATGCTGATCATCACGATCCCGATCCAGCTGCACAACGTGAACCTGCAGCTGCCGGTGGGCACGCCGCCGGTGAGCGAGGTCAAGCCCGAGGTCGTGACGATCGCGATCGACGGCGCAAGCACGGTGCACTGGAACGGCACGCCGCTGCGCGATGCGCGCGAGCTGCAGGAGCGGCTGCAGGCGGCGGCGGCACAGCCCGAACCGCCGGAGCTGCATGTGCGCCCGGACGCGCACACCCGGTACGACCGCTTCGCCGAGGTGATGGTGGCCGTCAACCAAGCCGGCCTGCACCGCATGGGCGTGGTCGGCAGCGAACAGTTCATCGACAACCAGGGAGCCCCATGAGCGCCGTACTTCCCCCGTCGGGCCGCCTGCTGGCCCGCGACGACAGCCCCACCTACGAGGATGCCGGGACGCGCCGCGGTGCCGGCCTGGCCGCCGTGCTGGGCCTGCACGTGCTGATCGCCTATGCGCTGGCCTCGGGCCTGGCGCGCGAAGCGGTCGAGGTGATCAAGAAGCCGATCCAGATGAGCATCGTGCCGGAGGCGCCGCCGCCGCCGCCCCCGCCCCCGCCGAAGATCGAGAAGATCCAGCCGGCGCCGAAAGTGCTGACGCCGCCGCCCGCGTATGTGCCACCTCCCGATGTGACCCCGGTGGCCGCGCCCGAGCCGCAGATCACCGCGGTGCAGGCCGAGCCGCCGAAGGAACCGCTGGTGATCGCGCCGCCGCCCCCGCCAGCGCCGGAGCCGAAGCCGGTGGTCGCGAAGCAGGAGATCAGCCTCGCGTGCCCGGGCTACCAGGGCGTGCTGGAGCAGGTGCTGGCCGATGCCTTCGACCGCGTCGGCATCGTCGGTGCGGTGCGCACGCGCATCACGGTGCGCGGCAGCCAGGTGGTCGACGCGGTGCCGCAATCGGGGCCCAAGGAGTACTACAAGTACGTGCAGGGCGCGGTGAAGCGCATGAAGTGCTCGGCCGGGGGAGCCGAGGAGGTCCAGGTGGTGCTGGACGTGCTCTTCAAACGCTGAACCTGCGCCGGGTCCGGTGATCAGCCGATGAGGTACACGTAGAGAATCTGGCAGTAGCTGCCGCTGCCGACAGCCGCCAGCTGCGTGCCCATCATCAGCGTCTTGCCGGTGGTCTGCGCGGTCAGTACCGTCGCCAGGACGCCCTTGTAGTGGGGTCGGTCAGGTTCAGGAAGAACTGGCGGCAACGAATCCGAACATCATCAAGGCGGCGGCGATCGATCGGCGCAGGCGCACCGCGTGAAAAATCAGCATGAGGTTCCTCCTTCAGAGCATCCAGATGCCCAGCACCGGACCGGGATTCCCGGCGGTGCAGCTGGCGTTGTCAGGCAGGTAGCGGATCCTGACCTTCTGGTGCATCACCTTGGCCGTCATGACGACCGCCAGCATGGATTTGTAGTTGGGGTCGGATTGGTTGACCACGCCGGCACCACCCTCCAGCCAGCTCGCATAGAAGTAGCTGTTGCCGCCGCTGGCGGGCGGATCGCCGCCGACGAACAGGTCGGCTGGCGTGACCAGGCATTCGGTGACGGCATGCGCAACAGGCGCGATGGTCGCAAGAGCGACAGCCAGGGCGGACAGGGCCGCCCTTGGCGCTGATGTTTTCGACATGTTGCCTCCCTCCGGGAAAGAACTGAACTGCTCTTGGTTGGCATCGTTCCGGAGGGCATCCACGCTGTCGCAGCCGCACCTCGTCGCCGACGCGAAAGCTTAATGCATCGGACACTGGCCAATCCGGGACCCGCACCGATTCAATCGATCGCGAAGCAGTAGAAGAGCCCGGCACCGCCCGTGCTCACCAGGTTCTCCTGCCCACACCCGCGGCTCGCATGCGCCGAGTTCCACGAGCTGTTGCCCCCGCCCGTGCGATCGAAGTGCCCGACCTGCGCCGAGCCGTCCGCCGCGCTGCTGATGTAGTTGCGACAGGTGTGGTCGGCCGCGTCGGCAAACGCCCGCCCGTCCGGTTGCGAGCCCGTCAGGATGTCGTGCTGGTTCGGCTTGTCGCCCGCACCCTTCACCGGCTCGTTCTTCTCGGTGAACACCGTGTTGCGCGTCAGATTGCTGCCCAGCCGCGCCAGCTCGAGCGTATCGCCGTGCAGGTGCGCCAGGTCGCGCGCCACCACCGCGCCGCGCACGTTGGTCCACGGACCCGCGCCGATGCGGTCGCGCGCATTCACCGCCGGCTGGCCGTTCGCCTCCTGCGTGCTCAGGTAGGCCCGCCAGGTCTTGGTGTCGTTGCCGACGGCGCTCGCCAGCTTCTTGCAGTGCGCATCGGCACCCGACAGGCCGCCCAGGTCGGCACCCTTGCCGGTGCCTTCGCTCGTCACGAAAAATGTGAACGGCTTGGGCGGCTCAGCCGGCCGCGGCGCCGATGCGGCGGTCTGGGCGTGCAGCGGGCCCATGGCCACGCAGGCCAGTGCGGCCAGAAGCTTTTTCTTGTGATGGATCATCGTCGTTCTCCTCGTTGGAATCGGGCGTGCGGCTCTCCCGGATTGCGCTGCGCTTCATCCGGGCTACGACATCAGTTCGAATTGCGGAAGTCGTCGTGGCAGGACTTGCAGGTGCGCGACAGCTTGCCGTGCTGGTCCTTCACTGCCGCGGCATCACCGGCCTGCGCGACGCGCAGCAGCTCGTTGGCCTCTTTCGTGAAGGCCGCGTTCAGCTCGGCCACGCGCTGCGTGTCCTTGAACAGCTCGGCCTTGGCGGTGGTGTCGTGCCAGCCCTTGCCGGCCTCGGTGCCGGGCGTGAACAGCGCCAGCAAATTGGTGTTGGCCAGCGCCGCGATCGCGCTCGCCGACCTGACGACCTCGTCCTTGTTGTAGCTGCCGTCGACCGAGGCCTTGATGCGCGCGGTGTTCAGCGCAATCACCTGGAAGGCCGACTGGCGCCAGCGGATCTGGTTCTCCGGTTTCGGCGCCTGCTGCGCCCAGGCCGTGGCCGCGGTCGTGGCAACTGCGACGCCCAGCGCCAGAACGGTTGCGATGCGAATGCTCGTGGGTTTCATCATGATGGTGTGAGGTGGAGGAAACGGATTCACTTGAAGGGCTTGTACTGGTCGTGGCAGTCGTTGCAGGCCTGCGCGATGCGCCGCGCGGCGCCACCGGCACGCTCGTAGTCGCCGGCGCCGAGCAGCGGCGCGATCGACGCCGCCAGCTCTCGCCCGTCGGCCGAGATCTGCCGTGCATCGGCTGCCGGCAGGTCGTCGCGGAAGAAGGCCTCCATCAACGCGTACAGCCGCTCGATCTCTTGCGCATCGGCGCGCGCGGCCGCCGCGTCCTGGCGCGCGATGCTCTTCTGCACCGCGACGCTGGACTTGTCGATCGCACGCATCCACACGTCGAACTCGAGCACGCTGGCCGCGAACGCGGGCGCGGCCAGCCCCGCGGCCACCAGCGCCGCGGCGAGGAAGGTCGGTGCTTTCATTTGTTCTTGTAGACCTCGTGGCAGGTCTTGCACGAGCGCACCAGCAGGCCGAGCGTGTCCGACGCCGCGTCGTAGTCCTCGCTCGCAAGCGCCTTGCGCAGCTCGGCCGCCAGCGCATGCGTCTTGCGCGAGAAGCCGACCGCATCGGCCGCGTCGCCCTTGGCCTCGTAGTAGCCCTGGACCTGCGCGAACCAGTCGACCAGCTGCTGCGCTTCGGCAGCAGCGGCCTCCTTGTTCTTCAGCGAGACGTTCGAGTCCAGGCTCTTGGTGGTGTCCTCGATGCCGCGCATCAGGTCGCCGTCCAGCGAGAAGGCGGCCGACGCAGCCCCCGCGACCAGCAGCCCCGCCAGCACGAGTGAAAGTCGTGCCGGCTTCAGACGAGGATCTCCTTGACGACGTCGCCGAACACCGAGGTCGGCTTCTCCGATCGCCCCTGGTACAGGAAGGTGATCTTCTTGTGGTCCAGCCCCAGCTGGTGAAGGATGGTCGCCTGCAGGTCGTAGGTGTCGACCACGCCGCTCACCGCGCGCAGCCCGATCTCGTCGGTGGCCCCGTGCGTGCCCGGCTTGATGCCGCCGCCGGCCAGCCAGCTGGTGTAGCCCCAGGGGTTGTGGTCGCGCCCGTCGCCGCTCTGGCCATACGGCGTGCGGCCGAACTCCGAGGTCCAGACCACCAGCGTGCTCTCCAGCAGCCCGCGCGACTTCAGGTCGGCCAGCAGCCCGGCCACCGGCTTGTCGACCTGCTTGCACATCACGCCGTGGTTCTTCTCGAGGCCGTTGTGCGCATCCCAGCTGTCCACGCTGTTGTCCGGCGCGCCGGAGATGCAGTGCACGAAGCGCACGCCGCGCTCGACCAGCCGGCGCGCACGCAGCAGCGCGGTGCCGTACTCGTCGGTCTCCTTCTGGCCGATGCCGTACAGCTCTTTCGTCGCCGCGGTCTCCTTGCCCATGTCGACCGCCTCCGGCGCCGAGCTCTGCATGCGGAAGGCCAGGTCATAGGACCGGGTGCGCGCCTGCAGCTCGGTGTCGTTCGGGAAGCCGGCCGACTGGTGCTCGTTCAGCGACTTCAGCAGCGCCAGCGTGTTGCGCTGCTCGGCCTCGCTCAGGTTGGCCGGCCGTGCCAGGTGCAGGATCGGCGAATCGCCCTGGCGGAAGGCCGTGCCCTGGTAGGCCGCGGGCAGGAAGCCCGAACTCCAGATCACCTGGCCGCGCCCGCCGCCGGCCGCCCCCTTGCCGGTGGGCAGCACGACGAAGGCCGGCAGGTCCGGGTTGGACGAGCCGAGCGCGTACTGCACCCACGACCCCAGCGCCGGACGCCCCGGCACCAGGCCGGCGGTGTGCAGCTTCAGCGACGAGATCACGTGCGTGCTGCCCTCGGTCTTGCAGCCCTTCAGGAACGCGATCTGGTCGACCTGCTTCGACAGGTGGGGCAGCAGGTCCGACACCCACGCGCCGGTCTCGCCATGCTGCTTCCAGGTGCGCTTGGTCGCGAGCAGGTTGCCGACGCCGCCGTCGGTCGCGGTCTTCAGGTTGCGGCCGAACGAATCGGGCAGCGGCGTGCCGGCCAGCTTGATCAGGTCGGGCTTGTAGTCGAACAGGTCCAGCGTGCTCGGCGCGCCGGCCATGTGCAGCCAGATGACGGCCTTGGCCTTGGCCGGGAAATGAGGCTCGCGCAGCGCCTGGGGGTCGGCCAGCTCGCTGGCCCAGGCCGACTGGATGCCCAGCCCGAGTGCCGCGCCCGCGCCCAGCTGGCCGAGGAAGTCGCGACGCGAATGGTGATGGTGGTGGCTCATGTCAATGTCCTCGTGGGTTCTCAAAACCGGTAGGTGAATTCGTTGGAGTTCGCGACCGCATGCACCAGGTCGACGAAGGCGGCGGCACGCGCCGGGTTCAGCGTGGGCTCGGCCTTCCTGGCCTTGGCTGCCTTGCCCGCCTTCGCGTCGGAGCCCTTCGCATCGTCTTCGTCGTCGTCGCCGCCGGCGTCGCCCGACTTCAGCTTCTCCTGCTGCTTCGCCAGCGTCTGCACGAACACCGCCTTCTCGTAGCGGTCGGCGCTGCGGCCGTAGACCGTCTTGTAGAGCTGGTCGATCTGCGCCGTCAGCACCGGGCTCACGCCATAGCCTTCGGGCGCATTGAGCTTCCTGCCCTGCACCAGCTGCTGGCGCGTCAACGCCTCCTGGCTGTCGAGGAAGGCCAGCAGCTTGCCCTTCTCGACGCTGTCCGGCTTGCGCGCATAGAGGATCTCGAACAGGCGGTCGATCTGCGCCGGCTCCTTCGGCCCGGCCTCGCGGATCACGCGGCCGGCCAGCGCCTTCGACCACTCGAACACCAGGTCGCTGTTGATCAGCGCCAGCGCCTGCGGCGCCGTCGTCGTCACCTCGCGCTTGTTGTGCACCAGCTGCGGGTTGGCCCAGTCGAAGGTGTCGAGCAGCGGGTACGGCGTGTTGCGGCGCACGAAGATGTAGACGCTGCGGCGGTGGTGGTCGTGCGGGTTCTCCGAGGTCGGCCACGCATTGCGGTTGTCCAGGTTGATGGGGATCGGCGGGAACACCGCCGGTCCGCCCAGCTTCTCTTCCAGCAGCCCGGCGGCGGCCAGCAGCGAATCGCGGATCTCCTCGGCCTCGAGCCGCTGGCGCGGGAAGGCCCACAGCAGCTTGTTGCCCGGGTCGACGGCCTGCGCCTCGGGGCGCGCCGCCGAGGCCTGGCGGTACGCGCCCGACAGCAGGATCTCGCGCTGCAGCGCCTTCACGCTCCGGCCGTTCTTCACGAAGCTCGTCGCCAGGTGGTCCAGCAGCTCGGGGTTGCTGGGCTTGCTGCCCATCTTGCCGAAGTCGCTGACGGTGTCGACGATGCCGGTGCCGAAGAACTGCGCCCACTGGCGGTTGACGAAGACGCGCGCGGTCAGCGGGTTGGCCGGGTCGGCGATCCAGTTGGCCAGTGCCGTGCGGCGGCCCGACGAGGTCGCGGTCGGCTGGATCGCCGGCGTGTTGCCGCCCAGCAGCGCCGGCACCGCCGGCTGCACCTCATCGAGCTTCTTGTCGTAGATGCCCTTGAACAGCACGTAGGTCGGCGGGCTGTCGGCATGGCCCAGCTCGGTCATGGTCGAGATGCTGCCGGGGTCGCGCGGCTTGATCTTGTCGAAGGCCTTCAGCTGCTCGGACAGCGCCTGGTACTTCTCGTAGCCGGCCTTGTCCTTGGTCTTCAGCTGGTTCACCGCGTTGCGCGTGCGGCCCGACATGGTCCACAGGTTGCGGTGGTAGATCCAGCGGTCGTAGGCGTTGCGCTCGGCCTCGGGCTTGCTGATCGACACGCGCGTCTCGGGCACGAAGCCCGACAGGCGGTCGGACTCGAGCTTGTCGACGACGGGCTTGAGCAGCGCCTCCTGCTGGTCGCGGATCGACTGCGTCGCGGCCTCCCACCTGGCGCGCTTGACGCTGTACTCGGCGAGCGCCTGGCCGTTGATCGCCGGCACGTCGTCGCGCCAGCTCGCATTCACCAGGAAGGCCTGCAGCTGGTAATACTCCTTCTGCGAGATCTTGTCGAACTTGTGGTCGTGGCACTGCGCGCAATTGACCGTGGTGCCCAGCAGCACCGAGCCGACGGTGTCGGTCAGGTCGTTGGCGACCTCCTGCTTCTTCAGGTTCAGGTCGCGCGCGTTGATCTCGTCCGGGAAGTTGCGCAGGAAGCCGGTTGCCACCTGGGCCTCGATGCTGTCCGGCCACAGCTCGTCGCCGGCCAGTTGCTCCTTGACGAAGCGGTCGAAGGGCTTGTCGCGGTTGAACGCGTCGATCACGTAGTCGCGGTAGCGCCAGATGTTGGGCCGCGTGCCGTCGGCGTTGTAGCCGTCGCTGTCGGCATAGCGCGTCAGGTCGAGCCAGCGCCGGCCCTGCCGCTCGCCGTAGCGCGGCGACGCGAGCAAGCGATCGACCAGCTTCTCGTGCGCCTTGGGCGAGCGGTCGGCGACGAAGGCCTTGACCTCCTCCGGCGTCGGGATCAGGCCCCAGGCGTCCAGCGTCGCGCGGCGGATGAAGGTGGCGCGGTCGGCTTCGGCCGAGGGCGACAGGCCCTTGGCTTCGAGCCTGGCGAGCACGAAGCCATCGAGCGGCGTGCGCACCCAGCGCTTGTTCTTCACCGCCGGCTCGGCGGGAGCCTGCGGCGGGGTGTAGGCCCAGGCCTTGGCGGCGGCCGGCGGCGCGGCCGGCTTCTCGTCGGCGGCGGTGGCGATCGCTGCGCTGGCGCCGATCGCGAGGAAGGCAGAAAGCAACTTGAGTTTCATGGACGTACTCGATCTGCGGGAGGTGGATGAAGCGCCTACAACTTGCCGGCGAACTGGATGCCGACGCTGCGCGGGATGGCCGGCGCGTAGCTGTTCCAGGTCTTCGAGCGCGGCGTGTCGTCGTTGAACAGGTTCTTGACGACCAGGCTGACGTCGAAGCTCCTGCTCTGCGTGCCGACGCCGATGGCCCAGTCGACCAGCGCGCTCTTCGGGATCACCGAATAGGCGGACAACGCGTTGTCGGAGTAGTAGCTGCTGTTGGCCGACACGTTGGCGCTGGTGTGGAATACCTTGTCGCCCCGCACCGGCTGGCGGTAGTCGGCACCGAGGTTGACGCTGTACTTCGGCGCGCCGGCCAGCGGCTGGCCGCTGAGGTCGCGGTAGGGCGGTGCGCCGGCGTAGCCGTTCTCCACCGGCTGCGCGGCATTGGCGAAGTCCTTGTAGATCGCCTTGTTGTAGGCGCCCGAGAAGCGCAGCGTGGTGTTCGGGATGCCGGCATAGACGCCGTCGACCTCCAGCCCCGACACCCTGACCTTCGGCACGTTGCCGGTGGCCGAGGTGTAGTAGAAGCTGCCGTCGTTGTTCAGCGCGGTGGTGTACTGGTCGACGATGCGCACCGACTGCTGGTAGTCGGTGATGTTCATCAGGAAGACGTCGGCGTTGAAGACCAGCGTCTTGTCGAACAGCGTCGACTTGAACCCGAGCTCGAAGGCGTTGGTCTTCTCCGGCTGGACCAGCGCCGACACGCCGTTCACCAGCTGCGCGATGCCCGCCTTCTCGCCGTGCTGGTACGAGAAGTAGGTGGTCAGCTGCTCGCTGACCTTGTACGACGGGCTCACCACCAGCGCCGGCTGGGTCTTCTGGAACGACTCGGCCTGCGTCTGGTTGAACAGCACGCCGAGCTGGCTCTTGCGGATCGCCTTCGCATCGGCCACCTGCTGCTTCTGCGCGGCGGTCAGCCCGGCATAGGTCGGGACGCCGAAGTACTTCTGCGCGATCAGGTCATCGGTGCCGACCGCATCCGGGTTCAGCTCGGGCGCGCTGCCGCTGCTGTTGAGGGTCGAGCGGCCGGCGTTCTGGCGGTCCTCGCGCGTGAAGCGCAGGCCGGTGGTCAGCGTCAGCGGCTCGCTCAGGTGCCAGTTGGCCTGCGCGAAGACGGCGGCGCTCTTGTTGCGGATCTCCTGCACGCCGGTCGGCGAGTTGTACGAGGTGGCCACGTTGGCCAGCGAGTTCAGCATCAGCAGGCGGCCGGCCGCATCGGCATCCAGCCGGTTGTACTGCGCGTTGCTCGCGAACCAGGCGCCGGCATCGTTGCCCCAGGCGCGGCGGTAGTCTGCTTCGTTGTGCACGTCGATGTAGTACAGCCCGCCCTGGTAGTCGACGAAGCCGCCGGCCGCCGAGCTGATGCGCAGCTCCTGGCTGGCCTGGCGGTAGTCGTTCCAGAAGCCGCCGGAGTTGCGGTAGACGTCGAACGGCGTGCCCTCGTCGTTGACGGCGTCGAAGTGGTAGTCCTTGTACGCGCTGATCGAGGTCAGCGTGTGGCCGCCGGCGAGCTTCCAGTTCAGCTCGGCCGACGCGCCGCGGCTGCCGGTGACCAGCGGACGCTGGTTGTCGTTGCTGAGGAAGGCGTAGTAGTCGCCCAGGCTGTAGCCGGTGTTCTGCGTGAACCAGCGGCGCGACAGCCGGGTCGCGTTGTCGACCGCGGTGTTGGGCGAGCCGTTCGCGTAGGTCGACGGCGTCGGCGTGAAGACGGTGCGGCCGTTGGTGGTCTCGCCGGCGCGCGGCTGCAGGTCGAACGCGAGGCGGGCGTTGAAGTCCGGGTCCGGCGTGATCAGGAACTGCACGCGGCCCGACACGCGGTCGGTGTTGGTGTAGGTGATGTCGCGGTTGTAGTGGTTCTCGACGTCGCCTTCGCCGCGGTCGACCGAGAAGGTGCCGCGCCAGGCGATCAGGTCGTCGACGACGGGGCCGCCGACGGCCGCGGTGCCGGCGAAGCCGCCGCGCTGGCGGAACTCGAGCGTGTAGTCGGCGGTGGGCGTGAACGACGGCCGGCGCGTCGTGATGTTGACGACGCCCAGGCTGGTGTTCTTGCCGAGCAGCGTGCCCTGCGGGCCGCGCGTGACCTCGACGGTGTCGACGTCGATGAAGTTGAAGCTGGAGGTGAGGGCGTTGTAGGCGTAGTTGACGCCGTCGACGATGACGCCGACGCTCGGGTCCTGCGCCTCGGTCTGCCCGATCTTGCCGACGCCGCGGATGCTCAGCGAGCTGGTGCGCTGGTTGCCCAGGTTCCACGAGACGTTGGCGGCACGCCGCGTGATCGCGTCGATGCCGTAGGCGCTGAGCCGTTCGAGTTCAGACCCCTGCACCACCGAGATCGACAGCGGCACGTCCTGCAGCCGCTCGATGCGGTTGCGGCTGCGCACGACGACCGCGTCGAGCGCCTTGGCTTCGTTGTCGGCGACCGGGGCCGAGGCGGCGGCATCGGGGGCGGGCGGCGCGTCGGCCGCATGCGCGAGGACCGCGATGACGGCCGCCGCGATCGGCGAGAGTCGGAGCAACTGCTTGATCAAGAGAGGGTCCCTCGGTGGTGGTTGTCGTGTGGCTTCTTCGTGTGTCGAGCCACCACCCTGAGAGCACGGCGCATGCCTGGCGCGCGGCCGTGGATCTGCTGCAAAGCCAGCAAGGGCGAGGCTTGCGGCTGTTGTGTGTGCAACGCGGCTGTCGTGTTCGTCGCTGCGGCAGCAGCGCATCGCCGGGTGGCGCGAATGGCATGAATGCTGCGATGGCGGTGTCTCTCACCACCACCACGGGACACCCGCTCCATGAAGAGTTTCAAGATCGCCGCGCTCGCCGCGGCCCTCGCCGTCGGCGCCGTCGGCGCATCGGCCCAGCAGGCCGCGGACGCCTGGAAGTACAAGACGAAGCGGCTCGCCCGCGCCGAGGTCGACGCGCTGCTTGCGCAGCCCGGCGGCGTGCTGGTGCTGGACGTCCGCCGCCCCGACGAACTGATCAAGTACGGCAGCTTCCCGGTGTTCCTGAGCATCCAGAACCGCGACGTCGAGAAACAGCTCGCGTGGCTGCCGCGCGACCGGCGCATCCTGACGGTGTCGAACCATGCGCAGCGCGCGGGCGCGATCGGCGACCTGCTCGCGGGCAAGGGCTACCAGGTGGCCGGTGCGACCGGCTCGGAGGACTACGAGAAGGAAGGCGGCACGGCGGTCAGCCACATCCAGCCGCCGGCGCCGCGGGCGGCGTCAGCGGTCGCGCCGTAGCCTCAGTGCTTCAGGGCGCGCACCGCGTCCAGCGCGCGCGCCACGTTCTCTTCGGGCGACAGCCCGCTCAAGGTCGCCGCGATGCGGCCGTCGGGCCGGATGACGAACGTGGTCCGCTCCGCCAGGCCGTGGTCGATCTCGTCGCCACGCCGGGTCTTGCTGCCGGCCTTCTGCTCCCGCACGGCCAGGTCGAACGACTTCGCGATCGCACCCTTGGCATCGGAGGCCACCGCGACCGTGCCGGCGCACGACTCCGGGTCGGCCGAGAACGCGTTGAGCCGCTCGATGCGATCGAGCGAGACGCCGATGATGCTGGCCCCGGCCTCGCTGAACTGCCTGGTGTTCACCGCGAAGGCATGCGCCTGCAGGCTGCAGCCGATGGTGAACGCGGCCGGGTAGAAGTAGACGACCACCGGACCGCGCGCCAGGGCGTCGCGCAGCGAGTAGTCGAAGGCCTTGCCGGCCAGCGAGGCGGTGGCGCGGAAGGCCGGCGCGGTGTCGCCCTCGCGCAACGCGGCGTTCGCGGGAACGGTGGCAGCGGCGGCGGTGGACAGCAGGCAGGTGGCAAGCAGGTGTTTCATGCGGATCGACCGGGAGTTGGAAAGGGCCGGCGTGCAACTCGCGGGCCTGCCCCGCGGCCCTGCACCTGCTGCGCCGGCAGCAGCCCGTGCGGCGCCATTGTTGGCGATGCAACAGCGCCGCGCACAACGCGACAGCGATGACCCTGATCGCCTTGACGGGCGCATATGCAAGCGTGAAATGCTGCGTTCACGGCACGGAACAAGACACCTACTGTGTGGATCGCGTCACTGCCAGCCACCCGCCCACCGCATGTCTGCCGACCACCTGCTCACCCTGCCCGATTCCGCCAGCCTCGCGCTCTCGATCCGTGCCAAGGCCCTGCTGTTCCATGACCCGCGTTCGCTCGCCGTGCTGGAGCAGGTGGAACGCGTGGCCGGCAGCGAGGCCACCGTGCTGGTGGTCGGCGAGACCGGCACCGGCAAGGAACTCATCGCCCGCCACATCCACAAGCGCAGCGGGCGCGACGGGCCGTTCATCGCCGTCAACTGCGGCGCGTTCAGCGAGTCGCTGATCGATGCCGAGCTGTTCGGCCACGAGGCCGGTGCGTTCACCGGCGCGAGCCAGTCGCGCGCCGGCTGGTTCGAGGCGGCCAACGGCGGCACGCTGTTCCTCGACGAGATCGGCGACCTGCCGCTTGCGCTGCAGGTGAAGCTGCTGCGCGTGCTGCAGGAACGCCAGGTGGTGCGGCTCGGCTCGCGCCGCGCGATCCCGCTCGACGTGCGGCTGGTCGCGGCCACCAACGTCGAGCTGCACCGCGCGGTGGAGGCGCAGCACTTCCGCGCCGACCTGTACTTCCGCCTCAGCGTCGCCACCATCGAGCTGCCGCCGCTGCGCGACCGGCCCGGCGACATCCTGCCGCTGGCGCGCCATTTCATGTCGACCTTCTCCGGCAAGCTGTCGCTGCAGGGCACGCAGCTGTCGCCCGAGGCGCGCAGCGCGCTGCTGGCGTATGCCTGGCCGGGCAACATCCGCGAGCTGGAGAACGTCATCCACTACGCGCTGATCGTCTGCCGCGACGGCATCGTGCGGGCCGGCGACTGCCGCTTCACGCCGCTCGGATTCATGGGGTCGGCGGCGACGGTGCAGGCCGTCCCGGCCGAGCCGGCCGCAGCGCCGCCCAAGGTCGACCCGCTGGCCGCGCTGGAGCGGGCCCTCGGCGACCTGATGGACAGGCGGCATCCGAACCTGCTGCAGGCGATCGAATCGCTGGTGGTGCAGCAGGGGTTCGCGCGCTGCCGGGACAACCAGGTGCAGACGGCGCGCCTGCTGGGGGTGACGCGGAACACGCTGCGGACGCTGCTGAAGCGCTACGGCCTGCTGGCGCTGTCATCGCGCGACGAGGACCTCGAAGCCGCGTAGTCCGGATGCCAATCCGGGGATCGTCCGTCACAAACCCGGATTGGCATCCGGGCTACGGGAGGCGGATCACCCCCGTGCGGTAGTCGTACTCGAACACCTCCCCGTGGCGCCCCCACTCGATCGCGGTGCGCAGCACGCGTTCGGCCTCGGCCGCATCCAGGCTGTCGCTGAGCAAGCGCAGGAACGGCTCCTGCGGCAGCTCGCCTGACGACTCCTGCTCCAGGCTGTGGCGGATGTGCGCCGCGAGCGGCACGTTCGTCAGCAGTTGCTGGCCGAACAGCTCCTGGCGCAGCGTGTGGTCGCCCTCCACGTAGCGCCGCCCGAGCGGCGTCAGGTGCAGGTCGCCATCGGCCAGCTGCGCGAAGCCGAGCAGCGACAACCCCTGCGTCAGCGGCAGCAGCTCGTCGTCGGTCAGCTCGGTCTCGCCGGCCAGCTTCGGCAGGTCGGCATGGCCGGCGAACAAATCGTCGGCCAGCAGCTCGAGCAAGCCGTCCATGCGGCTCACGTCGGCCTGCGGCAGCCGGTGCGCCAGCGGCAGCCCCACCGGCTCGCCGGCCGGGCGGCGCGCGGCACCGGCCGTCATCAGCGCATACACCTCGTCGACCAGCTCGCGCACCTCGGGGCTGTCGGGGTCGCGCGGACGCGGCAGTTGCACGGACAGCTGGCAGCGCACCCGCCCCGGGTCGCTCGCGAACACCAGCACGCGATCGGCCATCAGCACCGCCTCCTCGATGTTGTGCGACACCACCAGCATCGCCTTGGTCGGCATGCGGCGCGAGGTCCACAGCGACAGGATCTCGTCGCGCAGGCGCTCGCCGGTCAGCACGTCGAGGGCCGAGAAGGCCTCGTCCATCAGCAGGATCTCGGGTTCCACCACCAGCGCGCGCGCGATGCCCACGCGCTGGCGCATGCCGCCCGACAGCTCGCGCGGCAGCGCGCCCTCGAAGCCGGCCAGCCCGATCAGCTGGATCGCGGCCAGCGCGCGCGCGGCGCGCTGCTCGGGCGCCATGCCGCGCGCCTCGAGCCCGAGCTCGACGTTCTGCTGCACCGTGAGCCACGGGAACAGCGCGAACGACTGGAACACCATCGCGATGCCGCGCGCCGGGCCGTGCAGCGGCTGCTCGCGGTAGCGCACCTCGCCGGCGTCGACGCCGATCAGCCCGGCCAGGATGCGCAGCAGCGTCGACTTGCCCGAGCCCGACTGCCCGAGCAGCGAGACGATCTCGCCCTCGGCCAGCCGGAAGTCCACGCCTTCCAGCACCGAGCGAGCGCTGCCGTCGGCCGAGCGGAACGACTTGCCGACGCCTTTCAGTTCGATGAGTGTCTTCATGCCCGCCCCCAGGAATCTCAGAAATGCATGCGGTCTTCGGCCAGCCGGTACAGCCGCCGCCAGACCAGGTGGTTCATCGCCATCACGAACACGCACATCACGCCGATGCCCAGCGCGATGCGCGGGAAGTCGCCGACGGCCGTCATGTGCGCGATGTAGCTGCCCAGGCCCTTGGCCTGCAGCGTGGTGTCGCCCCAGGTCACGTACTCGGCGACGATGCTCGCGTTCCACGAGCCGCCGCTGGCGGTGATGGCCCCGGTGACGAAGCTCGGGAACACCGCCGGCAGCAGGTAGCGCCGCCACAGCAGCCAGCCCTTCAGGCCCAGGTTCTGCGCCGCGTAACGCAGCTCGGTCGGCACGGTCGACGCTCCGGCGATCACGTTGAACAGCAGGTACCACTGCGTGCCCAGCACCATCAGCGGCGACAGCCAGATGTCGGGGTTCAGCTTCCAGCGCACGATGAACAGCACCGCCACCGGGAACATCAGGTTGGCCGGGAAGGCCGCGAGGAACTGCGCCACGCCCTGCAGCCGCCCGGCCCAGCGCGGGTTCATGCCGATCCAGATGCCCACCGGCACCCACACCAGCGCGGCCAGCGCCGTCAGCACCAGCACGCGCACCAGCGTGTAGAACCCCAGCACCAGCACGTGGCCGGCCTCGGCCCAGCCGACCTCGCTGTGGATGAAGCTCAGCAGGCGCCACAGCGCGAACAGCACCGCGGCCGCGAGCACCGCGTCCCAGGCGCGTGCCAGCGTCGCGCTGGGCGGCCGCGCCCGCGCGCGGATCGAGGTGCCGTCGTGGCGGCGGCGGAACAGCGTCAGCGAGCGCTCGAACAGGCCGATGACGCGCAGCGCGAACGGCTGCAGCCGCTCGGTGCGGCGCAGCCAGGTCAGCAGCCACGACGACGGCGCCGTCTCGCTGCTGCCCTCTTCGAAGCGGAACTTGTCGGCCCAGGCGAGCAGCGGCCGGAAGAACAGCTGGTCGTACAGCACGATGCCGACCAGCATGCCGCCGATGGCCCAGCCGATGGCGTGCAGGTCGCGCGCCTCGATCGCCAGCGCGATGTACGAGCCGACGCCGGGCAGCTTGATGCTCTGCTGCGACACCGCGATGGCCTCCGACGCGACGACGAAGAACCAGCCGCCGGACATCGACATCATCATGTTCCACAGCAGCGAGGGCATCGCGAACGGCAGCTCCAGGCGCCAGAAGCGCTGCCAGCCCGACAGCTGGAACACGCGTGCCGCCTCCTGCAGCTCGGGCGGCACGGTGCGCAGCGACTGGTAGAGGCTGAAGGCCATATTCCAGGCCTGCGACGTGAAGATTGCGAAGATCGCCGCGCACTCGACGCCGAACAGGTTGCCGGGGAACAGCGCGATGAAGCCGGTGACGGTGATCGACAGGAAGCCGAGGATGGGGATGGACTGCAGGATGTCGAGCAGCGGCACCAGCACGCGTTCGGCGGCGCGGTACTTGGCGGCCAGCGCCGCGAACACGCAGGCGAAGACCAGCGACGCGCCGAGCGCGAGGAACATGCGCAGCGTGGTGCGCAGCAGGTAGTAGGGCAGCGCGGTCGGATCGAGCGTCAGCGGCAGCACCTCGCCCAGCTCGTAGGGCCGCGCCATCTGCGAGCCGCCCCAGGCCAGCAGCACCAGCACCGCGAGCACCAGCGGCAGCAAGGCCCAGTCCCAGCGGTTGCCGCCGGACTCGACCACCTGGCGGGGGAAGAAGCGTTTGTCGATCATCGGGCGGTGGGGAAAGAAGGGGGCTCGGGCGCCGCGCGATTGTCCCCGGTCCGCGGCGCGGCGCCCGACCGGGCGATGACCAAGCCATGGCCCGGATGTTGCGTCGTGTGTCACGCCGACCCCCGATTCGCGCCCCCCGGCCTCCGGGGGTGCGCCGGGTGACGCCGGGCGTGCCGCGTTCCTACAATCCCGCCGATGTCTTGCAGTAGCCCGCCGTGAGCGCCGTCGTCGCCCCCGTCCGCGACCTGTTGTGGGGCCCGTCCGGGCGCCGGCGCGGCCACGCGAAGCTGACGCTGCTGGCGCTGGCGGTGTATGCGCTGTTCGCCGTGGTGTGCGCCATCGAAGTGCGGCTGGGGATGATGCAGGCACGGCCGGCCGTCTGGCTGTGTGTCACCAGCCTCATCGGCATCACGGTGTTCTATGCGCTGGTGCGCAGCGGGCTCAGCGAGCAGTTGTCGCCCGACCCGTCGCTGACGATGTCGCAATCGGTGTTCGGCGTCGCGATCACCGCCTGGGGCTATGCGATCAACCCGCAGCTGCGCGGCGCGGTGATGGCCATCATGCTGCTGAACCTGGTGTGGGGCATGTTCGTGATGTCGCCGCGCCAGGCGCGGCTGCTGGGCGTGCAGGCGCTGGTGCTGCTGGGCGGCGTGATGCTGTGGAAATCGCGCACCGACCCGGCGCAGTTCCCGCCGCAGGTCGAGGCGATCCAGTTCATGTTCTGCCTGATCCTGATGTCGGCCATGTCGGCGCTGGCCGTCAGCATGGGCCGGCTGCGCGCCAAGCTGCGGCTGCGCCAGGCCGAGCTGCAGGCGGCGCTGGCCAAGATCCACCACCTGGCGACGCGCGACGACCTGACGGGGCTGGTGAACCGCCGCCACCTGACCGAGCTGCTGGATGCCGAACGCGTGCGCCAGAAGCACCATGGCCAGCCGCTGAGCCTGGTGCTGATGGACCTGGACCACTTCAAGCCGATCAACGACACCCACGGCCATGCGGCCGGCGACGAGGTGCTGAAGATCTTTGCCGCCGCCGCGCAGGCGGCGCTGCGCGACACCGACGTGCTGGGCCGCTGGGGCGGCGAGGAGTTCCTGCTGATGCTGCCGTCGACGCCGCAGGCGCAGGCGCTGCAGTGCATCGAGCGGCTGCGCGCCGGGCTGGCGCAGGCGCCGTTCGACGAGGTGGTGCCGGGGCTGAAGCTGACGTTCTCGGCCGGCCTGAGCACCTGCGCCGACGCCGAGGCGCTGCAGGCGGCGATCGAGCGGGCGGACAAGGCCATGTACCGCGCCAAGCTGCAGGGGCGTGACGGAACGGTGACAGGCTGAGCCCACCCTGCTGACGAAGACTGCTGACAGAGGATGTCAGCATCCCCGGCGCAGCATCTCCTTCCCGAAGAAGAGGAGATGCCCCGATGACCGAGATGACCCTGGAGCGGCCGGCTCGTTTTGCCACGCCCTCCGCCACTGTCGCCGCCACCGCCACTGCTGACACCGTTCCGTCCCCGTGCGCCATCGTCGAGCTGCGGCGCTACACGCTGCACCCCGGCCGGCGCGACACGCTGATCGAGCTGTTCGACCGCGAGTTCGTGCACACGCAGGAAGACTGCGGCATGCGCGTGCTGGGCCAGTTCCGCGACCTCGACGAGCCCGACGCCTTCGTCTGGCTGCGTGGTTTCCGCAGCATGGCCGAGCGCTGCGCGTCGCTGAACGCGTTCTACGGCGGCCCGGTGTGGCGCCGGCACCGCGAGGCGGCCAACGCGACGATGCAGGATTCGTCCGACGTGCTGCTGCTGCGCAACGTGCAGACCGCCGCCACGCACGCAACGCGGCCCGGCATGCTGCTGGCCATGGTGTGCAGCCTGGACACGCCGGCGACACCGCTGCTGGTGCACCGCTTCGAGCACGAAGTGCGCCCCTGCCTGGTGGCCGCCGGCATGGAGGTGCAGGCGGTGCTGATGACCGAGCACGCGGCCAACGACTTCCCGGCGCTGCCGGTGCGCACCGACACCGAGGCCTTCGTGTGGATCTGCCGCTTCGACGACCCGGCGCACCAGCAGGCCTGCGCCGAACGGCTGTTCGCGTCGCCGATCTGGCGCGATGCGGTGTGGCCGCGCTGGCTGTCGCAGCTGCGCTCGCCGCCGCAGATGTTCCGGCTGCAACCCACCGCCGCTTCGGCATGGCGCTGACTTCGTTTCAACCAGGGAGAGACCGATGAGCTACACCCTCGAACGCACCGGCCAACGCGACGACTTCGATTTCCTGCACGGACGCTGGCACGTGGAGAACCGGCGGCTCGCGACGCGCGTGCCGGGCAGCACCGACTGGCAGGAGTTCCCCGCCGAGATGAGCTGCGAGCCGCGGCTGGGCGGCATCGCCAACGTCGACCAGATCGACTTCACGACGCAGGAATGGTCGGGCCTGACGATGCGGCTGTTCGACCTGGCGAAGCGGCAGTGGTCGATCTACTGGATCAGCAGCCGCAGCGGCACGCTGTTTCCGCCGGTGCACGGTGGCTTCAGCGGCGACCGCGGCGAGTTCTACGGCGAGGACGAGGACGGCGGGCGCAAGGTGTTCGCGCGCTTCGTCTGGTTGCGCCAGGGGCCGGATGCGGCGCGCTGGGAGCAGGCGTTCTCGCACGATGGCGTCGAGTGGCTGACGAACTGGACGATGCAGATGACGCGGCAGGCCACCTGAGACGTGGCCGCGAGGCCCCGGGGCATCACCCCAGCAGCGAAGACCGCACCCTTCAGCCTCTCGAGAAATACTCGCCCAACGCCTCGCCGCGGCCGGGCACGAAGTCGAAGGCAATGCCGCCCTTGCCGACCAACGCCGCATTGCCGGGGCCGTCTCCCGGCGTCCTGACGTAGAGCGGCGCCCAGTTCTCGTTCAAGGCTTCCAGGGCACCCGACCAGGTGCCGCCACTGCCCAGCGCAGAGTCGATCACCAGCGCCCGGTCCGCCAGCGCGTAGATGTACTTGTTGCGCCCCATCGCGTTGCCGGCAAGAAAGCCTGCCTCCGGATGGAACGGCGACACCAGCAGCAGGCGCCCTGCCTGCAGGCCGGCTCGATTCATTCCGCTGACGCTCGCCTTCAACAGGTCATTCGCCAGCACGCCGACCGCCTGGCCGCCTGCCTCGACGGCGCCTTGCATCGCGGCCGTGTCCACGCCGCGCGCGCCACCCGACACCACGGCCATCCCTTCCCTGGCGCACTCGGCCGCCGTCTGGCGCGTGAAGGCCAGCGCAGCATCGCCGGCATCGCGCGAACCGACGATGGCCAGGCCACCCCGGTCCAGCAGCGCCTGGTCGCCCGCGCCGTAGAGCAAGGCAGGCGCGGCGTGCTTCAAGCGGCGCTTCAATGCCTTCGGGTACTCGGCATCGCCCCGCGAGAGGACCCACAGGCCGGCCCGGTTCCATCGCTCCAGGGCCAAGGCCATGGCCGTGCCGCGTTGCAACAGGAACTCGATGCGCTGGCTCGCCAGTTGCTCTCGCCCCGCAGCAGACATCAGGTCGGCCGGGCGCATCCCGCGCAGATTCAGCCACTTGGCGAGCTCTGCGTAGTCCTGGTTGGACAAGGGCTGGAAAGCCTCCTGCCGTTCGCCGCCGAACCTGCCGCACAGCAGCAGGACCGCTTCGGCATCTGCACTCAAGCCTTGCATGCTCATCGTGGCCGCTTCACTTCGCCGAGGTGGCGGCCAGCGCCAACGGGTAGACGGCGGACGTTCCTGCCTGCCGCAGCAAGGCGGTCGCGAGCGTCAAGGTCCAGGCCGAATCGACGACATCGTCGACCAGCAGCACCGGCTCGTCCATGCCGTCCAGTGGGTCGACGGCATACGCGCCATCGAGGTTGTGGCACTGGTGAAAGCGGTTCTCCATGTTCCTTTGCAGTTCGGTCTCGCGCAACTTCAGGATGATCGGCCGGAACGGCACGCCCAGCGCATCGGCCAGGCGTCTCGCAAAATCCGGCACCAGCGCCGGGTACCGCATCGACGGGATGCAGGTCACCCAGGTGATCGCAGCAGCCGCAGGCCAGCGATGCCGGATCAAGTCCAGCGCGGCCTGGACGAGTTCATCGTCGAAACGGCCGTGCGCCTTGCCCTGCGACACCAACTGGCCCCAGACCGGCTCGCCCCAGCGGGACAGCACCCGGCCTTCCTCGCCCCGCAACGACGGCGCAATGGTCGCCTTGCTCCAGCCGTGCTCGGCCCGGTAGTGCACGAGCGCCTCGATGTCCCATTGCTTCTTGAGCTCCAGCGGCATCTCGCTGTGCCGCACGAAGCGCTGTGCCTGGATCAGCAGGTCGCGGTCGATCTCGACCGGAAGCGCCGGGCGCCCGAGGCACACCGCGCACTTGCCGCACGGCCCCGCCGCCTCGTCGTCGAGCGCCTCCGCCAGGAACTGCATCAGGCAGCGTTCGTTCGCGAGATAGCGCTTCATCTGCGCCCATTCTTCCTCGCGTTGCCGCGTGAGGTGCGCGATGCGCTGCCTGTCGATGCTGAACGGATGGGCCGTGCGGTACCACTGGCCGTCGATCCGCAGCACCGGCGAGTCCGGCTCGACCACCAGCAGCTTCAGCACCTTCTCGATCTGCGACTGCCGCAGGTTGACGGCCCGCTCGAGGGTTCGAACGCCCATGCCCGCGTCGGCCGTCTCCAGCGCACCCAGGATCCGATCCACCTGCCATTCGGGCGGAAACGCGGCGTCGCGAAAGTACGCGTTGATGTCGTCCTCTTCTTCGCCGGACAACAACACGCCGCAGGCCGCGGGAATCGCACGGCCCGCCCGCCCGACCTGCTGGTAGTAGCCCACCACGTTGCCCGGCGTCTGGTAGTGGATGACGAAATGCAGGTCCGGCTTGTCGTAGCCCATGCCCAGCGCGGTGGTGGCGACCAGGCACTTGATCTCGTTGACGAGCAGCGACTGCTCCAGGGCCTGCCGCTCGTCATCGGGCTTGCCCGCGTGGTAGGCGCGGGCCTCGATGCCCTGCAGGCGCAGCCATTCGGCCACCCGGTCGGCGTCGCGCGTGGTCAGGGCATAGACGATGCCGCTGCCGGGCAGACGGGGAATGCAGCCGGCCAGCCAGGCCAGGCGTTCGGCCGCACCGGGCAGCCGCATGTTCTGCAGCGCCAGGCTCTCGCGCAACAGCGGCCCACGCTGCACGACCACCGACGCACCGAGCTGGGCGGCCACGTCCTGCTCGACGCGCCGGTTCGCCGTGGCCGTGGTGGCCAGCACCGCGATGTTGCCCGGCAGGCGGGCCAGCACCTGGCCGATGCGCCGGTAGTCGGGCCGGAAATCGTGGCCCCAGTCCGAGATGCAATGCGCTTCATCGATGACCAGCAGGCCGATGCGTGCGGCAATCGGCTGCAGCGTGCCGGTCACGAACTCGTCGTTGGCCAGGCGTTCGGGCGAGATCAGCAGCAGGTCGACGCGGCCGGCCAGCAGCTCRTCGCGCACCGTGTCCCACTCGTCGCGGTTGGTCGAGTTGACGCTCAGGGCCTGCAATCCGAGGCGTTGCGCCGCCTCGATCTGGTTGCGCATCAGCGCCAGCAGCGGCGAGATGATCAGCGTGACGCCGCCACCCTGGGCGCGCATCAGCTTCGCCGCGACGAAATACACCATGCTCTTGCCCCAGCCCGTTCGCTGCACGCAAAGCACCTTGCCGCGGTGGTTCACGATGTGGGCTATGGCCTCCCATTGACCCTCGCGGAAGTCCGACGCCGCGTGGCCCATGGCCACTCGCAGGCAATCAAGTGCATCGGCTCTGGCAACCATGGGTCCTGCTCCCTGCAGATGTCCGGGGACTCGGACTCGCCAGCAGTCTAACGATGGAAAACGGCCCGCGACGGGCTCAGCCGTGGACCCGTTGCAGCAGCCGGCCCGCCACGTCGGCCGCGCCGGCATCGCCCGTCATGTGCGCCCGCACGATCGCGCCCTCGACGATCAGCAGCGCCTCCTCGGCGGCCTGCACCGGCCGCGGGTGGCCGCAGCGCCGCGCCAGCGCCTGCAGGCAATCCTGCAGCTCGTCCTTGTGGCTTTGCACGACGCTGATCGCCTCGCCCTGGGCCGAGCCCTCGGCCAGCGTGTTGATGAAGGCGCAGCCGCGGAAATCCGGCTCCTCGAACCATTCGCGCAGCACCTCGGCCGCGCGCTCCATCGCGACGCCGTGCTCGGCACAGCGCGCCTCCAGCCTGCGTGCGAACCAGGCCATCCAGCGCTCGTGCCGGTGGTGCAGGAAGGCCAGCGCGAGGTGCTCCTTCGACGGAAAGTGGCGGTAGAACGAGGCCTTCGCCACCCGCGATTCGGCGATCAGCCGGTCGATGCCGACCGCGCGGATGCCCTCGGCGTAGAACAGGCGCATCGCGGTCTCGAGGATGCGCTCGCGGGGTTCGAGCACGGCAAGGTCAGGGGTCATGTGCGGGAGTTTGACAGACAGCTCTGTCTGCTTCAATATCCGACCATGTAGACAGACCTGTCTACATGGTCAACCCCCAACCCGAGGACACCCCATGGACACACCGCGCCCGCCGCTGCCCCCGTTCACCGAAGAATCCGCCATCCAGAAGGTTCGCCTGGCCGAAGACGCCTGGAACAGCCGCGACCCCGACCGCGTTGCCGCCGTCTACACCGAGGACACGCGCTGGCGCAACCGCGCCGAGTTCCCGGTCGGCCGCGAGGCGGTGCGCCAGTTCCTGCAGCGCAAGTGGGCGCGCGAGCTCGACTACCGGCTGATCAAGGAGCTGTGGGCCTTCGGCGGCGCGCGCATCGGCGTGCGCTTCGCCTACGAGTTCCACGACGATTCGGGCCAGTGGTTCCGCAGCTACGGCAACGAGAACTGGGAATTCAACGCCCAGGGGCTGATGGAGCGCCGCTACGCCAGCATCAACGACCTGCCGATCAAGCCCGAGCAGCGCCTGTTCCACTGGCCGCTGGGGCGCCGCCCCGACGACCACGCCGGGCTCAGCGCGCTGGGGCTGTGACCGCGGGGGCGGCTGCGGCCGCCTTCGGCTTGCGGAACACGATCACGTTGCCGGCCATCACCAGCGCCAGGCCGAACAAGGCCGGCGCGGTCCACTGGTAGCCCTCGACCCAGGCCGACACGTTCAGCGCCACCACCGGGAACAGCACGGTGCTGTAGGCCGCGCGCTCCGGGCCGAGCCGGCCGACCAGCGTCAGGTAGGCGGTGAAGCCGATCACCGAGCCGGGGATTGCCAGGTACAGCAGCGCGCCGACGTAGGTGGGCGACGGGTCGAAGGCCCAGCCGACGCCGCCGAGCAGGCAGCCGACGGTCAGCACGCCGGCGCCGATCAGCATGCCCCAGGCGTTGGTGACGATCGGCGTGTGGCCCAGCGCCTGCAGGCGCGTCGAGAGCATGTTGCCGGCCGAGAAGCACAGCGTGCCGGCCAGGCCCAGCGCCAGGCCGAGCAGCGTGTCGGGCGAAGCGTCGTGGCGCGTCAGCTCCGGCCAGAACAATGCCGCCAGGCCGAGCATGCCGAGCGCGCTGCCGGCCAGCACGCGCGGCGCGAGCGGCCGGCCGAGGAAGACACGGGCGTTGAACGCGTTCCACACCGTCGCGGTCGAGAACAGCACCGCCACCAGCCCGCTCGGGATGTAGCGGCTCGCGTGCAGGAAGCAGATGAAGTTGACGCAGAACAGGCACACGCCCTGGGCGGCGATCAGCTTCATCGCCCGGGCATCGGGCCGCTTGAGCCGGCCGGTGACGAGCAGCCAGGCGAACAGCACCGCGGCGGCCAACGCGAAGCGGTACGCGATGGACCAGGGAATCGGCACGATGCCCAGCTGCAGCTTCAGCGCGATCCAGGTGGTGCCCCAGATCAGCACCGTGAGGCCATAGAGGAACAGGTTCATGGCGGCAGTGTCGGGGGCGCCGCGCCGCCAAAGTTGCACAAAACTGCGGTTTGATCGCCGCGCCCGTGCGCTCGCACGCGGGCGCGGCTACAGTGGCAGCGCCATGGCTGCTGCCGACCTGACCCGCCACGAGGTGTTCGACGTGCTGACGCACTCGCGCGCCCGGCTGCTGCGCAGCGTGTCGCTGGGCGACGGGCTGGCGGCGGCGGTGTGGCGCAACGCCGAGGACGCGACCACCTACAACCGGCCGTCGCACCACACGCTGTCGCTGTACCTGAGCGGCGGGCAAGGCACCTGGCGGCACGAGGCGCCCGACCGTCGCGGCGAGCCCGGGCGGCTGTGCGTGATGCCGGCGGGGCACGAATCGCGCTGGGTGGTGGGCGGCGAGCAGTCGTTCGTGCACCTGTACTTCGACGAGGAGCAGCTGGCGCCGCTGGCGGTGCGGCTGCTCGACCGCGAACCGCGCGAGGTGCAGGTGCCCGACCTCACCTTCGTCGACGTCGCCCGGGTGGCGGCCCCGCTGCAGGCGTTGGCCGGCCTGGACTGGCAGGACCCGCAGGCGCGGCTGCAGGCGAATGCGCTGGGGCATGCGGCGATGGCCGAACTGCTGCTGGGGCACGCACAGCGCGGGCACCGCCTGCCGCCGCGCGGCGGGCTGTCGGCGGCGGTGCGCAGGCGACTCGTCGACTGGACCGAGGCCCGGCTCGACCAGCCGCTGACGATCGGCGAGATGGCGGCGCAGGCGGCCTTGTCGGAGCATCACTTCGCGCGCATGTTCCGCACGTCGTTCGGCATCGCGCCGCATGCCTGGGTGCTGTGGCTGCGGCTGGAGCGCGCGAAGCGGCTGCTGCGGCAGTCGGATGCGCCGCTCGACGAGGTGGCGCGGCAGTGCGGGTTGGCGAATGCCAGTCACCTGGTCAACAGGTTCCGGGCGCGCACCGGGTTCACGCCGGCCAAGTATCGGCAGGCGTGGCGCTGACGCGTTGTCAGGCCTTCTTGCGTGAGGGACGCGGCTTCGGTGGGGGTTCGGCCTTGGTAGGCGGCAAGGTCAAGGTTGCGTGCCTGAGCGACTCTTTCATGAACGCCGGCAGACTTTCGATTTCCTTGCGTGCTGCGCCGAACTGTCCAATCGTCCCTGCCACTGCGACGCGCAGCCTTCTCGAGGGTTCCCGATCACCAGTTGAAGCGAAGCCGCGGCCACAGCAGGTTCACCGCCAACCCCGCCATCACCAGCGCCGCGGCGATCAGCTTCCACGCCGGCAGCGCCTCGCCCAGCCACCACGATGACGCCGCCATGCCGAACACCGGCACCAGCAGCGCCATCGGCGTGATGGTCGCGGCCGGGTGGCGCGCGAGCAGCCAGCCCCAGGCCGCGTAGCCGAACAGCGTGTTGCCCACCGACTGCCACAGCACCGAGCCCCAGGCCACCCAGTCGGCCTGGCGCAGGCCGGCCTCGATCGCGGCGCTGCCTTCGAACAGCCAGGACAGCAGGAACAGCGGCGGCACCGCGAACGCGCTGGTCCACACCACGTAGGCCAGCATGTTCACGCGGCCGGCGCGGCGGCTGACGATGTTGCCGCCGGCCCACGACAGCGCCGCGAACAGCACCATCAGCACGCCCGCCACCGTGGTGTCGCCACCGGTGTGCGCACCGATCACGACGATGCCCGCGGCCGCCAGCAGCAAGGCGACCCACTGGAAGCCGCGCACCACCTCGCCGCTGCCGCGCATCGCGAGGCCGATCGTGAAGAAGACTTGCGTCTGCACCACCAGCGAGGCCAGCCCCGGCGTGATGTGCCCGCGCATCGCGAGGTACAGCACGCCGAACTGGCCGACGCCGATCAGCAGGCCATAGGCCGCGAGGTTGCGCCACGACACCTCGGGCCGCGGCAGGAAGAACACCGCCGGCAGCAGCGCGAACGTGAAACGCAGCGCCGCGAACAACAGCGGCGGTAGATGCGCCAGCCCCAGCTTGATGACGACGAAGTTGGTGCCCCAGACCGCAACGACGGCAAGCGCCAGAAGGAAGTGCCGGGCCGGCAGGGGTGCACTCACGCGAGCACCACCCGGTTGCGCCCCGCCCCCTTCGCCGCCCGCAGCGCCTGGTCCGCGCGCGAGATCGTGTCGGCCACCGATTCGCCGGCCCGGTGCTCGGTCACCCCGGCCGAGAAGCTGACGTGGATCGGCGGCCCGTCCGCGTCGATCTGCATCGCATGGATGCGCTCGCGCAGCCGCTCCAGCCCGAGCCGCGCCAGCGACGCCCGCGTGTCCGACAGCAGCAGCAGGAACTGCTCGCCCTGCCAGCGCCCCAGCAGGTCGGAGATGCGGATCACGTTCAGCGCCTCGCGCGCAAAGCGTCGCAGCAGGCGGTCGCCGAACTCGTGGCCTTGCTGCTCGTTGATCTTGCGGAAGGCGTCCAGGTCGATCATCGCCAGGCAGAAGGTGTAGCCCGAGCGCACGCCGCGCTGGCGCTCCTGCTCCATCAGTTCGACCATGTGGCGGCGGTTGATCAGCCCGGTCAGCTCGTCGCGCGTGGCCAGGTCCTGGATGCGCGCGAGCGCCGCCGACAACTCCTTCTTCTGCCGCCGCATGCGCTCGCGCAGCCGGCTCAACTGGCCGGCCAGCACCGCGATCGCCGGCACCATCACCGCGATCATGATGAAGTGGCCCCACTCCACCGCCGGCTCGTAGACCGCCGGGTCGTGCCAGGCCATGCCGGCCATCGTCGCGCCGAACAGCACCACCGCGAACAGCGCGGTGCGCATCACCTGGCCCGGCGGCAACGCGTACATGCTGAACATGAAGATCACCATCAGGATCGGGAAGGCGCCGCCGCGACCGGCCCCGGCCAGCGCATAGCCGGCCGCGCCGCAAACGATCGCGAACACCATCTGCGGCTGCGTCAGCGACGGGTCGGGCAGCTGCAGGTTGAGCCCGCTGCGGATCAGGCCGAAGAACAGCACGAAACCGCCGATCAGCACCCCGCTCCATGCCGCCACCGGCCAGAGCGGCGCCAGCCCGGCCCACACCAGGTACTGCATGTTGGCCACGCTGGCCAGCACCAGCAGCATCGCGACGCCGCATTGCACGAGCCGCAAGCGCTGCTTGGGCTCGGTGCCGAACAGGCGGTCGGCAAGGGGAACGAGAACGGTCGGCACGGGGCGAGAGGTTATCAGCCTCCCGCCGCCTCCCGCCTGCCCGTGTTCCAGCGCGTCAGCGCCCAGGCGCCGCGCAGCGTGCCGTCGGCTTCGTCGGCGACGCGGAAGGCATGCCCGGGCAGGCGCTCGGCGAGCAGCGCGACATAGACCGGGTTGCGGGCCAGCGGGCCGTCGATGACGACCGGCGACGGGCCGGCCAATGCCATCACCCGCTCGGCCGTCATCTGCGCGCAGTACAGCGCGGCCAGCGTGGCGCGCTGCGCCGGCGACAGCGCCTGCGGCGCGATGGCTTCGCCGCGGCGCGACACGCGCGGGCGTGCGCCGCCGGGGCCGGGCTGCACCTCGATCCCGTCCGCGAGCAGGCCGGCAACCAGCGACAACTGCGCATCGCCCGGCGCGGCACCACCGCACAGCGCTTCGTGATCGCGCCCGCCCATGAAGCGCGCCGTCGGCACCAGGTCCTGCGCGACCGACACGTTGGCCAGCATGTCGGCCGACAGGTCCAGCGCACCGACCTGTCCGCCGCAGGCCATCACCACGGTCCAGGTGCCCGAGGTGACCAGCGTCATCGCCGGCGACTGCCGCAGGTGGCGCGCCAGGCAGGCGTTGCTGTCGTGCACGCCCGCATGAACGATGCAATCCGCGGGCAGGCCCAGGCGCCGTGCGAGTTCAGGACGGACGGGCCCCAGTTCGTCCCAGGCATTGCGCATCGGCGCAAAGCGGTGGTCCCAGCCTTCGCAGCGCGCCAGGCGCGACCAGCCGCGCCGCACCGGCGCCCACAGGTGGGTGTGGCAGCCGAGCGAACTCGGCTCGGTGGCCGCCACGCCGCCCAGGCGCCAGGCCCAGTACTGCGGGTAGGGCAGCAGCACGTCGGCCTGCGCGAACTCGCGCGCGAACTCGCGCGACAGCCAGTACCACGGCCGCGCCGCGTTCAAGCCCATCGGCAGGTGCGGCGACCAGGTCTCGTGCAGGTCGCCCACGGCTTCGGCATACGCGGCACGCTGCCCCGCATAGGCATCGAACTCGTAGTCGACCACCGGGAGCACCAGGCCGTGGCTGTCGATCGCGGCGAACGCCGCTCCGTGCGTGCTCGCGATGAAGCGTTCGATGTGCAGCCGCCCCGCCATCGACGCGAGGCTGTCCCAGAGCCAGCCCTCGATGCCGTCCGTGTCGAGCGCCAGGTAGCCCTGCGCGCTGTCGACGCCCCGGTTGTCGCGCGCCCGGCCATCGAGTTCGTGCCCGTCGCCATCCAGCGCCCGCAGCTTCACATGCGTCTTGCCGACGTCCAGCACCACCGTCGCACGCGGCTTCATGGCAGGTGGAACATCGGCTGCAGCGGCGTCACCTGCGGCGCGAGCGACGGCTCGGTCTCCATCAGGTCGGCCATCGCCCGCCACCAGCGCTGCATCACCGGCTGCGACGGCAGCTCGTCCATCCGGTGCTCCGGCGTGCGCCGCAGCACCGCGAACAGCGCGAGGCTCTCCTCGTCGAGGAAGATGCTGTAGTCGCGCACGCCGGCCGCGTGCAGCAGCGCGGCGAGTTCGGGCCACAGTTCATCGTGGCGCCGCTTGTACTCGGCGGCGCAGCCGGGCCGCAGCCGCATGCGGAAGGCCAGTTGCTCCATCACAGCAGCACCCGCGGTCCGCGCAACAGGCGCGGCAGCACCATCGAGGCGATCAGCAGCACGCCGACGATCATCGCCATCACGATGCCCGACACGTTGGCCATGCCGAGCGCAAAGGTGAACAGGCCCAACAGCAGCGTCGCCAGCAGCACGCCGACGATGCTGCCGCGGCCGCCCTCGATCGCGACGCCGCCCAGGATCACCATCGTCACGGCATCCAGCTCCCAGCCGAGCGCGATGTTCGGCCGCGTGCTGCCGATGCGGCCGGTCAGCAGCACCGCGGCCAGCGCCGCCATCAGCCCGGCGAAGACGAACAGCGCGAAGCGGTGGCGATCGACCTCGATGCCCGAGAAGCGCGACGCCACCGGGTTGGCGCCGATCGCGTAGAGCCGCCGCCCGACCACCGTGCGGTGCAGCAGCGTGCCCACCGCGACCGCCATCAGCAGCAGGATCGCGAACTCGATCGGCACGATCAACCAGGGCAGCCCGACCAGGTCGCCGAGGTAGCCGTTGCCCAGCACCGACAGCGCCTCCGGGTAGCCGGTGATGGCCTGGTCGCCCAGCGCCACCAGCGCGATGCCGCGGTACAGCGACAGGCTGCCGATCGTCACGACGATCGACGGCAGCCGCCAGGCCGTGACCAGCCAGCCGTTCAGCGCGCCGCAGGCCGCGCCGGTCGCGAACGCCGCCAGCAGCATCAGCGGCAGGCCGGCCCCGGCCTTCATCGCGAGACCCATCGCCAGCGAGCACAGCGACAGCGTCGCGGCGATCGACAGGTCGATCTCGCCGGCCACGATCAGCAGCGCCATCGCCAGCGCCAGCAAGCCCTTCTCGCTGAAGTTGAAGGTGCTGTCGGCCAGTGCGTACGGCGTCATGAAGCCGTCGATGCCGAGGCCGAAGCCCGCCAGCAGCAGCACCAGCAGTGCCAGCAGCAGCCGCTCCCACATCGCGAACGCGTTCGTCATGCAGCCACCTCGCGCCGTTCCAGGATCTGCCGCCCGCTGCGGCGCTGCGCCCCGGCGTTCAGCGCCACCGACACCAGGATCACGACGCCGGCGATGGCCTGCTGCCAGAACGGCGACACCTGGATCACCGGCAGCGCCCCGTTGACCACGCCGATGAACAGCACGCCGAGCACCGCGCCGGCGACGCTGCCGATGCCGCCGCCGATGCTGACGCCGCCGATCACACAGGCTGCGATCACCGTCAGCTCGTAGCCCGCGGCCAGTTCGGTGAAGGCAATCGCATAGCGGCCCACCCACAGCAAGCCCGCCAGCCCGGCCAGCGCGCCCGACACCGCGTACACCAGCAACAGCCGCCGCCGCAGCGGGATGCCGACGTAGGCCGCCGCGTGCGGGTTGCCGCCCAGCGCGTACAGCTCGCGCCCTTCGCGGCGCCAGCGCAGGAAGACCGCCATCGCGACCACCACCACCGCGGCAATCCACACCAGCGCCGGCAGCCCCAGCCACTGCTCGCGCGGCAGGCCCTTGATCGCGGGGTGGATCTGGTGGTCCGAGATCCATGCGCCCTGGCTCGCGACGAAGATCGCGCCGCGGTAGGCCGACAGCGTGCCCAGCGTCACGACGATCGGCGGCAGTTCGAAGGTCGTGATCAGCCAGCCGTTGACCAACCCCAGCAGCGTGCCGATGGCCACCGCCAGCAGCAGCAGCGGCACCACGCCCAACTGCGGCATCGCGCGCCCGGCCAGCGCGCACAGCATGCCGGTCAGCGCCAGGTTCGACGCGGCCGACAGGTCGACGCCGCGCGTCAGCAGCACCAGCATCTGGCCCATCACCAGGATGGCCAGGATGGCCGAATCGTTGGCGATGTCGAGCGCGTTGTGCCAGGTCAGGAACACCGGCGCGCGCACCCCGACTGCCAGCGCAATGGCAACGATGATCGCGAGCAGCGCGATCTCGCGGTGCAGGCCCTTCATGCCGCCAGCTCCCGCAGCTCGGCCAGCGGCATGGCGCGCGGCACCGGTGCGATGCCCGAGGCCGCCGCGACGATCGCCTCCGCATCGACCTGCCCGCGCTCGAAGGCCGCCACCTGCCGGCCGCGGCGCATCACGATCACGCGGTGCGCCAGGTTCATCACCTCCGGCAACTCGGACGACACCAGGATCACCGCCAGCCCCTGCGCGACCATCTCGCCGATCAATTGATAGACGGCCTGCTTGGCGCCGACGTCGATGCCCTTGGTCGGCTCGTCGAGGATCACGATGCGCGGGTCCAGCCCCAGCCACTTCGCGATCACCACCTTCTGCTGGTTGCCGCCCGACAGCCCGGCCATCGGCGTGTGCGGCGAACCGGTCTTGATCTGCAGCCGCTCGGTCATGCGCCGGCACAGCGCCGATTCGCGCAGCGCCGACAGCCATGGCCCGCGCGCGAAACGCGACAGGCCGGCCAGGCTGATGTTGTGCTGCACCGAGAAGCTCAGGATGCCGCCCTGGCGCTGGCGTTCCTCGGGCACGTAGGCGATGCCGGCGGCGATCGCGTCGCCGGCGCGCTGCGGCTGGAAGCGCTGGCCTCCCACCTCGAACTCGCCGCGCGCCTGCGGGTTCAGCCCCATCAGCGCGAGCATCGCCTCGCTGCGACCGGAGCCGACCAGGCCGTAGAAGCCGAGGATCTCGCCGCGCCGCAGCTCGAACGACAGGTCGTCGAACTCGCTCGGGTGCGACAGCCCGCGCACCGACAGCACCACCTCGCCCGGCGGCGCGGCCGGTGCGGGGTAGATCTGCTCGATCGCTCGGCCGGCCATCAGCTTCACCAGCTCGCGCTCCTCGGCCTGCGCGATGGCGCCCGCGCCCACCGAGGCGCCGTCGCGCAACACCAGGTAGCGGTCGGCCACCGCGAAGATCTCGTCGAACTTGTGGGTGATGAAGATCACGCCGACGCCCTGGTCGCGCAGCGTGTGCACCAGGCCGTAGAAGTCGCGGATCTCCTGCTGCGACAGCGCGGCGGTCGGCTCGTCGAGGATCACGACCGAGGCCTGCTGCGACAGCGCGCGGGCGATCTCGACCAGGTGGCGCTCGGCCAGGCTCAGGTCCTTGACCAACGCACCCGGGGCAAAGCGTGCACCGATCCTGGCCAGCACCTGCGCCGCCTGCGCGTGCATCGCGGCCCAGTCGATGAAGGGTCCGCGCTGCAGGTGCCGCCCGATGAAGATGTTCTCGGCCACCGAGAGCTCATCGAACATCACCGTTTCCTGGTGCACCGCGACGATGCCGGCCGCCTGCGAGGCCTGCGCGTGCGCGAAGCAGCGCGGCTGGCCGTCCAGTTCGATCGTGCCCTCGTCCGGCTGCACCACGCCGGTCAGGATCTTCACCAGCGTCGACTTGCCGGCGCCGTTCTCGCCGACCAGCGCGAGCACCTCGCCGCGCTGCAGCGCGAGGTCCACGCCACGCAGCGCATGGGTGGCCCCATAGCGCTTGTGGATGCCGCGCAACTGCAGCAGGGGCTGGGTCATCAGAAGAACTTCGCGAATTTCTCGACGTTGCCTGCATCGTAGGTGAACGGCTCGGCCATCGCCGCTTCATTGTTCGCATCCAGCGTGACCGTGCCGACGCGGCCCAGCGACACCTTCTCGCCCGCCGCGCCCTTGGCCTTGCCGTGCACGAACTGGTGCGCCGCGTAGATGGCCGAGTAGCCGAGGTCGATCGGGTTCCAGATCGCGAACGACTTGACCGCTCCGCTCTTCACGTGGCCGGCCATCTCGGACGGCAGCCCGAGCCCGGTGACGAACAGCGCGCCGACCTTCTTCTCGTCCTGCACCGCCTTGGCAGCCGCCGCGACGCCGACGGTGGTCGGCGCGACGATGGCCTTCAGGTTCGGGTAGCTCTTGAACAGGCCCTGCGCCTCGCGGTAGCTCTTGTCGGTCTGGTCGTCGCCGTAGACCACGCTGACCAGCTTGAGCCCGGCATAGGGCGGCTTGGCCAGCACCTTCTTCATCTCGTCGATCCAGATGTTCTGGTTGGTCGCCTGCGCGGTGGCCGACAGCACCGCGATCTCGCCGTTCGGGCCGATCGCCTCCTGCGTCATCTTGACGAGTTTCTCGCCGATCAACGCGTTCGACGACGGGTTCAGGTGCATCAGACGGCCGTCCTTGCGCACGCCGGAATCGAACGACACCACCTTGATGCCGCGCGCCATTGCCTTCTTCAGCGCCGGCACCAGCGCATCGGGGTCGTTGGCCGAGATCACGATCGCCTTGACGTTCTGCGCGATCAGCGAGTTGATGATCTCGATCTGCCCTTCGGCCGTCGCCTTGGCCGGGCCGGTGTAGATGATCTCGACGTCCTTCAGCTCCTTGGCCGCTTCCTGCGCGCCCTGGTTGGCGGCATCGAAGAAGCCGTTGCCCAGGCTCTTGACGACCAGCGCGATCTTGTCGGCGGCCATCGCGCCGGGCGCGAAGGCCGCGCAGGCGAGGACGGACAACAGCACTTGCAGAGGTTTCTTCACGGGTTTGTCTCCTGGTGGTTTTATGGACTGACGGGGGAACTCAAACGATGCCGCTGCTCGGGCCGGCGGCGGGGCGTGTCTCGGCGACACGCGCCCGGTAGCCGCTCGCGCGGTAGGCCGCGACCGGCTCGACCGCGCCGCCCGCCTCCAGCCGCACGCGCTGCAGGATCGGCGTCACGTCGGTCTGGTAGGCCTGCTTCAGCGTCTGCGCGGCCATCAGCACGTCGTTGGCGTCCTGGTGGGCCGACAGCGCCTTGCGGTCGACCAGCAAGGCCTGCGCGTAGCAGCGCTGCACGCTGGCGGCGCTGSTCATCAGGCTCTCGATCGGATCGGTGACGTTGTGCGACTGGTCCAGCATGTAGGCCGGCGCGAAATCGGGCACGCCGGATTGCGCCGCATCGACCAGCTCGTTGAACACCAGGAACAGCTGGAACGGGTTGATGCTGCCGCTGTCCAGGTCGTCGTCGCCGTACTTGCTGTCGTTGAAGTGGAAGCCGGCCAGCTTGCGCGCATGCACCAGCCGCGCGACGATCATCTCGATGTTGACGTTCGGCGCATGGTGGCCCAGGTCGACCAGGCAGCGCGCCTGGTCGCCCAGCGCCTGCGCGGCCAGCAGGCTGGAGCCCCAGTCCTGGATCACCGTCGCGTAGAACGCCGGCTCGAACATCTTGTGCTCGAGGTACATGTGCCAGCCTGTCGGCAGCGCCGCATAGATGCGCCGCGTGCTGTCGAGGTAGCGCTCGAAGCTGCGCCGGAAATGCTGCTGCCCGGGGAAGTTGGCGCCGTCGCCGATCCACACCGTGATCGCGCGGCTGCCGAGCTGGCGGCCGATCTCGATCACCTCCAGGTTGTGCGCGACGGCCTGCGCGCGCACCGCGGCATCGCTGTGCGTCAGGCTGCCGAACTTGTAGCTCAGCGGCTGGCCCTTCTGGTCGGAGAAGGTGTTGGAGTTGACCGCATCGAAGGCCAGGCCGCGCATTGCGGCATGCTCGCGCAGCTCGGTGTAGTCGCCGCACTTGTCCCACGGGAAGTGCGGCGAGACGGTCGGCGTGCAGCGCGCCAGCTGCTGGATCACGCTGCAGTCCTCGATCTTGTCGAACACGTCGCGCGGCTCGCCCGGCCCGGGGAAGCGGGCGAAGCGCGTGCCGCCGGTGCCGACGCCCCACGACGGCACGGCCACCGCGAACTCGGCCACCTGGCGGCGAAGGGTCTCGATGTCGACGTCGCGGCGCGCGAGCTGCTCGCCGAGGGTTTCGTAGTCGTCGCGCACACGCCTGGCGAGCGGCGCGTTGTGCGATTCGATCAGGCCGGGGGCGATCAAGGGGGTGGCCATGGCGGTTGTCTCCTGCAAGGGCTCAGCGCGGGAAGGCGGCCAGGTTGCCGGCATCCACGTTGAGGATGTTGCCGGTCGACTTGGCCGACAACTCGGAAGCGAAGAAGCAGGTGGCTTCGGCGATGTCCTCGGGCAGCACGCTGCGCTTGAGCATCGAGCGGTCGCGGTAGAAGGCCTCGAGCTCGTCTTCGGGGATCTTGTTCGCCGCGGCGCGCTCCTGGCTCCACCTGCCCGTCCAGATCTTGCTGCCGCGGATCACCGCGTCGGGGTTCACGACGTTGGCGCGGATGCCCAGCGGCGCGCCTTCGAGCGCGAAGCAGCGCGCCAGCTGGATCTCGCTCGCCTTGGCCGCGCAGTAGGCCGAGGCCTGGTTGCTCGCGACCATGCCGTTCTTGCTGGCGATGAAGACGATCGCGCCGCCGACGCCCTGCGCCTTCATGACGCGGAAGGCCTCGCGGCCGATCAGGAAGTAGCCGGTGGACAGGATGGACTGGTTGCGCATCCACAGTTCCAGCGTGGTGTCCTCGATCGGCGCCGCCGATGCGATGCCGGCGTTCGAGACCAGGATGTCGACGCCGCCGTAGGCGATCGTCGCGTCGGCATAGGCGCGCAGCACCGCGGCCTCGTCGGTGACGTCGCAGCGCAGCGTGCGCACCGCGTCGCGGCCGAAGCGCTTCGCCAGGTCTGCACCGACCTCGGCCAGCGCCTGCGCGTCGATGTCGAGCAGCACCGTGCAGGCGCCCTCGGCCAGCAGCCGCTCGGCGATCGCGCGGCCGATGCCGCCGGCCCCGCCGGTCACCAGCGCCACCTTGCCGACCAGCGGCTTGGCCTTCGGCATGCGCTGCAGCTTGGCCTCTTCGAGCAGCCAGTACTCGATGTCGAAGGCCTCCTGTTCCGGCAGGCCGACGTAGCGGTCCAGCGCATCGGCCTCGCGCATCACGTTGATCGCGTTGACGTAGAACTCGCCGGCGATGCGGGCGGTGGCCTTGTCCTTCGCGAGCGAGACCATGCCGACGCCGGGCAGCAGCACGATCACCGGGTTGGCATCGCGGATCGCCGGGCTGTCCTCGCGCTTGCAGCGCTCGTAGTAGGCCGTGTAGTCGGCGCGATAGGCGGACAGCCGCTCCTCGATCGCGGCGGCCAGTTCGCTGCCCTGCAAGGCGTACACGGCCTGCGGCAGGATCAGCGGGCGGATCTTGGTGCGCAGGAAGTGGTCGGGGCACGAGGTGCCGAGCGCCGCCAGGCGCTCGAGGTCGCGGCTGCCCGCGAACTCCTGCACGACGGCCGAGCGGTCGACGTGCGCCAGCTTGTGGCCGCTGCGCGAGACGGCACCGCGCAGCACCGGCAGCAGGCGCGCCAGCAGCGCGTCCTGGTCGGCCTGCGCAAGCGGCTCGCGCGCCGCGCCGCCGAAGCTGACGACACGGCGCTCCTGGCGCTCGGCCTGCAGCCAGGCCTGCGCATCGCGGATCACGCCGACGGTGTTCTCGTAGCAGCTGCGCGCGTCCTCGCCCCAGGTGAACAGGCCGTGGCCGGCCAGCACCAGGCCGCGCAGGCCGGGGTGGTCGGCGACGTGGCGCTGCAGCTGCATCCCGAGTTCGAAGCCCGGGCGGCGCCACGGCAGCCAGCCGACGCTGCCGCCGAAGATGCGGTCGGTCAGCGCGCGGCTGTTCTCCATCGCGGCGATCGCGATCACCGCGTCGGGGTGCATGTGGTCGACGTGCCGGAACGGCAGGTAGGCGTGCAGCGGCGTGTCGATGCTGGCGGCACGCGCGTTCAGGTTGAAGGTGCAATGCGGCAGGTAGCCGACCATCTCGTCCTCGTGCGCGGGGCCGCGGTACAGCGCCTGCAGCGCGCGCAGCTTGTCGAGGTAGAGGGTCGAGAAGCCGTCGAGCTTCATCGAGCCGAGGTCGCCGCCCGAGCCCTTGACCCACAGCACCTCGACCTCGCGCTGCGTCAGCGGGTCGCGCTGCAGCAGCTTGGCCGAGGTGTTGCCACCGCCGTAGTTGGTGATGCGCAGGTCGGAGCCCAGCAGGTTGGAGCGGTACAGCAGCCGGCCGGGCTCGTCCAGGCGCGCGGCGTGGTCGGCATCCCAGGTCGGGAAGGGGAGGGTCGGTTCGGTCATGCCGAAATCTAGGGCGGGGCATTCATAAGGACAAGCAACGGTTTCTTATCGGATGGCAAAGATGAACTGATGCTTCCCCGTGGCCCGGGTGGCAACCCGGGACCCGGATTGGCATCCGGGCTTGTATGTTCCGTCTGCACCCCCAGACGCAGCGGATGAGGGTGTCGGGATGGAGGGACGATCCGGGCCATCTGCCGTCAGCAGCGGACAGACCACCGTAGTGATTCCCCATTTCGTTCGCCCAAGCGTCGATGAGGAACGCAGCCGCAGCAACCCCGGTCGTGAGACCGGGGGATGCTGACGGCCCATAGATGCAAGCC
>NZ_JBFUEB010000051.1:0-44617 GCF_056404395.1 Rhizobacter sp. P2_D12
TCGGCGACGCGGCGGTCGCGGAACTCGATCACTTCCGGGAAGTTGTGGCCGGTGTCCACGTGCAGCAGCGGGAACGGCAGGCGGCCCTTGAACTGCCCACTGGCGTCCTTGTTCTTGAAGGCCTTCTCGGCCAGGCGCAGCACCACGCACGAGTCCTTGCCGCCCGAGAACAGCAGGGCAGGGCGCTCGAACGCGGCCACCGTCTCGCGCAGGATGAAGATGGCTTCTTCCTCGAGCCAGTCGAGGTGGGATTGGTCGAGGCCGGCTGTCACGCGATCGGCCATCACGCGCTCGGGCATCACGCGCGAAAGAGGACTCTCGCATCTGAGCGACCAGCCGGGAGGCGCCACATCGGGGTGCGCCGCAACCAGATCGCGAAGGGAGGGGTCGTCATGTGGCTTCATAGGTTCCTTCGTCGCGGGGCGCTCGCGCTCAATGGATGACGCGGAGCCCGGCGGTCAACAGCGACACGCACAACAGCCCGCGTGTCACTTTCTCCGGCAGGGATTTGATCAATTGCGCGCCCAGCCAGATGCCGGGCAGGGATCCGACCAGCAGGCTGGCGAGCAGGAGCCAGTTGACGTTCCCGAGCGCCGCATGCCCCAGGCCCGCGACAAGCGTGAGCACCGCCGCATGGGCGATGTCCGTTCCGATCAGGCGTTGAATGGGAAGTCGCGGATAGAGGAAGAGGGTCAGAGTCGCGCCAATCGCTCCAGCGCCGATCGAACTGAGCGACACCAGGACACCCAGCAGCAGCCCGGCGACAACGGTCAAGGCCCGCTTGTGCGATGTCGTGAGCAAGGCATCCAGCTTGAGGCCCAGGGTGTGACAGAAGGGACGACAGGCGACCGCGGCCGCTGTCATGAGCAGTGCCACTCCCAGCACCTGCATCATCAGTTGGCTGACCCCCTTCGTCATGCCGGTATGGCGCATCAGCATGATCGTGATGACCGTCGCCGGGATGCTGCCCATGAGCATCCAGGCGACGATTCCGTAGTCGACCTGGCTTTGGCGGTGGTGGGCGAGCGTTCCGTTGATCTTGGTGATTGCAGCGAACCACAAATCGGTGCCGATGGCCACAGGCGCGCTGAGATTGAAGACGCCCATCAGAAGCGGCGTCATGAGCGATCCTCCGCCCACGCCGGTCAAGCCGACAATGGCACCAATCGCGAATCCACTCGCCACTGCAAGCCAGTCCATGACATCCCGATCTTGAGGGGCCGGCTGGAGCCGGCGCGGTCGATTGCGTTCCAACCCGACGCCCAGGCAGCGTCGGATGCGACGACTGGCGGCAAGCCAGCGTGGTCGTGTCGATTGAGGGGTGCGGCGTCGCGTCGAGTTCAGGCTGAACTCAAACTTCGGGCCGTGCCCCTTGTCTAGGCGAAGCCATGCTGTGGCACGACATCGTTCCCGGCGACACGAAACACGGAGATCGCCACGGACAGCTTCTCGGCCTGTTGACGCAGGCTCTCGGCAGCGGCCGATGTCTCCTCCACCAGGGCCGAGTTTTGCTGCGTGGCGTCGTCCAGCTGCGCCACCGCCTGATTGATCTGGCCGACACTGGAGCTCTGTTCCGAGCTGGATTGCGTGATGTCGGCGATCAATTCGCTCACCTTGCGAACCTGTTGCACGGCCTGATCGATGGTCTTGCGCGCCGCATTGACCTGCACTGTACCGGCATCGACCTTTTCCACGCTGCTCGTGATCAGGCTCTTGATCTCCTTGGCCGCGTCCGCCGAGCGCCGGGCCAGGTTGCGCACCTCCGCCGCGACCACGGCAAAGCCACGACCCTGCTCGCCGGCGCGCGCCGCCTCCACCGCTGCGTTGAGTGCCAGGATGTTGGTCTGGAAGGCAATGCCGTCGATCACCGTGATGATGTCGGAGATCTTGCGGCTCGAATCCTGGATGCCCTCCATGGTCTCGACCACGCGCTCGACCGCGCCGCCGCCTTGTCCGGCCACCTCGGACGCCTTGCCCGAGAGAACGTTGGCTTCACGGGCATTGTCGGAATTCATCTTGACGCTGTCGGCCATCTGCTGCATCGACGCGGCGGTCTGCTGCAGGCTTGAAGCCTGCGACTCCGTGCGCGAGGACAGGTCGAGGTTGCCATGGGCAATCTGCGTCGCGGCGGTCACCACGGTGTCCACGCCGACGCGCACCGTGCTGACCATGCTGGACAAATTGGTCGTCATGAGATTGAGCGAGCCCAACAGTTCACCGATCTCGTCACGTGACCCGATTCGCGCCTGGCGTGTGAGGTCGCCCTCGGCCACCGCTCGCGTGATGGTGACGGCTTCGGTCAGGGGTCGCGTGATCGACCGTGTGATCGCCAGCGCTGCAACCACGCCCACCAGCATGGCCGCTGCCGCCAAACCCCCCAGCGTCCACAGCACGGCCTGGTAGGTTGCTCGGCCTTGCTCGATCATGCGCTGGGCATTCGCATCGCTGTGCGCCAGCCAGGCGTCCTTGGCCTTGATGAGGTTCATGTTGTCCACGCGAGCCTCGCCCAGCATGATGCCGACGGCGACGTCTCGCTGAGCCGGGTCGTCGAGGATGGTGCGCGACGCCGCCATGACCTTCTCATTGGAACGCACGAAGGTCTCGAACCTGGTCTTCACTTCCTGCCAATTGGCACGATCCTCATCGTCCTGGAACAGGGCGCGCGAAGAATAATCTTCCAGCACATTGCGTGCGGAATCGACCGACTTTGCGGTCATCAATTCGGCTTCTTTCTTCTGTTCCTGCTTGCCGAGGATGTGGAGGAACGAGCGGCGTCGCGCGTCGTCGGCGCTGCGCATGAACTCGGTGACGAGCTTGTAGGACGCCATGATGTGGCTGTCGTAGTACTCGGTGTGGGCCTGCAGGCGATCGGCCTGTACCTTGGCGGTGAACGCCAGGACGGCCAGCATGGCCAGCAAGACAGCGAAGCCGGCGCTCAGGCGCGTACCGATCTTCACATTGGACAGGAATTTCATCCTTTACTCCCTTTGATAGATGACAAAACTATGGCACTACTATCGACAGGATGGGGGATTTAAAGAGTCCGAAAAGGCCGAAAATTCACTCTCAATTGAGTCTCTGAGTCTGAGTGATCGTCGATCTTTGCAAATAACGCAGCGCAATTGATTTGGATCAATGATGATCAATCGTCGCCGGGCATCAACAGGGAGGTGTCCCTTCGAGCGTGAAATGTTCGCGCGATGTCGAGCGCAATGAATTATCTGACTCAGATGGTGAAGATCGTGTCTCAGCGAGGTTGACGTCGGTGATCGAAACTATCCAGTGCGCCTGATGAGGACGCACCTCGCGGCTGCAGCTCGATTGGCAAGCTGCGCGGCGGTGTTTCTCTGACAGCCTTTATTTTCAATGAAAGACGTTCTTTCTACGATCAGCATTGAGCACCTCTATGTGGTCGGCCGAATGGAAGATCCCTCCGCGGTTCACGCCAGCGGCTAGACAGCACGTGCAGTTCCTGCACAGGTCACAAGGTCTCGACCATCGGTGGCGAGTCACTGCGCGGCCCGGACGTCGGCCGAAGACAGCCCCTGCGTTGCACCAAACACTTGCTCCGACGCGGTCAGGATCTCTGGGAAATCGCGCGGGCGCGGCCGGTGCGGATACGAGTGACTCGCACAAATCGATGAGAACTGCCCACAAGACAGGCGCAACCGAAAGCTCAAGCACGACGCGCGCCCTGTTGTCAGATCTCGCATCGCTACCCTGCTGATTCGGCCTTGCCGCTGCGCCCCCATAAGCATCGCTGCGGGGCACGCCGGCGCGAGTGGCAATCAATCCTAGATGGCGTCTGCTGTCCCAACGTTGCTAAATGCAGGGATTCGGGAGAACACATCAGCAATGAAATCCATGAAGACGGTCGCCCGCGTTGGGAGCAAACGATTCGCGACGTAGACGATCTGGACGGGGACCGCCGGCGCGGAGTAGCCGGTCAAGATGAACCTCAGCTGCCCACTCCTCAACCCTGCTTCAAAGAGCCATGCCGGACCATGGCCGACGCCCAAGCCTGCAATGACCGCTGCACTGACCGCTTCAGGCGAGTTCACTCTGAACCTGCCGGAAACGGGTACATCGGCGTCACGAAAGCGCCAGGTTGCACCGGACGAGAGCAGCGTGTAGATGACGCAGTCGTGGTCTCGGAGGTCGTCAGGCGTTTGCGGCATTCCACGCCTCGCCAGGTAGTTTTCACTCGCCACAAACACCCGCTCGTACGAGCCTATGCGTCGGGCGCGCAGTGCACTGTCCTCCAGCTTACCAATGCGAATTGCCAGTTCCGTCCCCTCATCGACGAGGTTGACATAGCGGTCATTGATTTGAAGGTCGAGGGTCAGTTTCGGATAGCGCTCCAGAAAGGTCGGGACGTGCGGCAACACGAACGCATGGGCCAGCGCGGTGGGGCAGGCCACCCGCAACAGCCCTGACGGATCGACGTTGCTCCTGAAAGACGATTCGGACTCGTCCACCGCATCAAGAATCCGCCGGACGTCCGCGTAGTAGCGCTCCCCCTCAGGCGTGAGGGCAAGCTTCCGTGTGGATCGGTGCAGGAGCCGGGTCTGGAGGTGCTCCTCCAACGCTGCCACGTAGCGGCTCACGTTCGGCTGCCCCAGGCCCAGGTCACGAGCTGCGGCCGTGAAGCTCCCCGTCTCCACGGCACGCGCGAAGCAGGTCATCAGCAGGAATCGGTCCAAGTGCCCCTCCAATTCATGCCTGAAATGCATGGATGGTATTCAATTTGGCCATCTTATAGAAATAGAGGCATGGATGCACATTCTCCTCATCGGCCACGGTGGGTGGCCGTCTACAGGAGAAAGTCATGTCACGCTTGCAAGGCAAACGCACCCTCATCACTGGCGGCACGAGCGGCATTGGCCTGGAAACTGCCAAGCAGTTTCTGGCCGAAGGCGCCCGCGTCATCGTCACCGGCGTCAACCCGGATTCCATCGCCAAGGCCCAGGCCGAACTCGGACCTGAGGTGCTGGTTTTGCGTGCCGACTCGGCCAGCGTGGCAGCGCAGAAGGACTTGGCACAAGCCGTCAAGAACCACTACGGCCAGTTGGACGTGGCCTTCCTCAACGCGGGCATCTCCGTCTGGTTGCCGCTCGAAGACTGGACGGAAGAGATGTTCGACCGTTCATTCGATGTCAACGTCAAGGGCCCGTACTTCCTGATCCAGTCGCTGCTGCCGGTGTTCGCACCCTCCGCATCGGTCGTCCTGAATACGTCTGTGAGCGCGCATGTGGGCGCAGATCGCTCCTCCGTTTACGCGGCCACCAAGGCAGCGGTCCTGAACATGTCGAAGACGCTGTCGACCGAGCTGCTCGGGCGCGGGGTTCGCATCAACGCGGTCAGCCCGGGGCCTATCGACACGCCGCTGTACGACAAGCTGGGCATCCCCGAGGCCTACCGCGAACAACTGAACAAGGACATCGCGGCCACCATCCCGCTGGGCCGCTTCGGCACGCCTGAAGAGGTAGCCAAGGCCGTGCTGTACCTGGCCTCCGATGAATCCCGCTGGTCGATTGGCACGGAAATCGTGGTCGACGGCGGTCGCCTGCTCAATCGCTGAGCGCACAAGGTTCTGCGCGCCGAAGGCGCCTTCCTGATCCCTGCCAACACGGATGCCCATCAAGATGCTCACACTGATCAGCCACCCGCTCTGCCCGTTCGCGCAGCGCGCCGCGATCGTCCTTCTGGAGAAGGGCGTCGCCTTTGAACGCGTCAACGTCGACCTGTCGGCCAAGCCCGATTGGTTCCTCGCGCTGTCGCCCACTGGCAAGGTGCCCGTGCTCAAGGTTCCCCAGGCCCATGCCGAGGACGCGGCGCTTTTTGAAAGCGTGGTGATCTGCGAGTACCTCAACGAGACGCAGGGCGGCTCGCCGATGTACCCCCACGACGCGCTGACACGCGCCCGACACCGCGCCTGGATCGAGTTCGCCACCCAGACTTTCGCTGAAGGCTGGCAGTTCCTTCATGCGCGTGACTCGCAGGTTGCAGATGCGAAGCGCGCCAGTTTCCGTGAGCGCCTGGCCAAGTTGGAGTCGGAACTCACCGCAGGCCCGTACTTCGCCGGCGAGGCGTTCGGCATGGTCGATGCGGTTTACGCACCGCTCTTTCGCTACTTCGAGCTGATCGACCCGTCAGCGACGCAGCAAATCTTCGATGGCCTGCCGCGCGTTTCGGCCTGGCGAGAGGCATTGGCAGTGCGAGCCAGCGTGAGGAATGCAGTTGCCGAGGACTACGCCTCCCGCTTCCAGGCGCATCTCCGCCAGCAAGGCTCCCTGCTGCCTGACAATGCTCCTGTCGATGGCGGCCAACTCGCTAGCCAGCCACTTGCGTTGTCACTCCAAGCGACGTGAGAAGTGCATCGCGGCTGGCCGTAAGAAGCTCTTCCGCAAGTGGAGAGTCGTCAGGACAGGCCCGCGACATGATGATGGCACCTACGGCATGCGAGAGCATGTCAAGAATGCCCGCGCGTGCTTGACGCGCGTTGGCGGAATTGGCGGCCGCACCGCCGCCGCGGCCCAAGGCCGCCACCAGGCTTTCCACGCCTTCCGCAAACGCGGCGCGCACTGAATCTGGCTGGCGGCCCGCATCGCTACCGAGGGCCGCCATGGTGCAGCCGGTCCCGCGCCCGTCCCGGTGCTCGCGGGACAGGTACTGCCTGACGAACTCTGCTGGCTCCGCGCCGTCGCCGGTCAATGCAACGGTCTGGGCAATGCCGCAGGCCGTCGCTTCGGCGATGAGATCAGTCTTGGAGCCGAACTGCTTGTAGAAGCCGCCGTGGGTAAAGCCGGCGGCCGCCATCAGGTCGGCCACGCCCACGCCGTCATAGCCGCGTTCACGAAACAGCTGGGAAGCTGTCTGGACGACATGCGCCCGATTCGCCTGCGCCCGCGCTTTGGTGACTTTCATTGCCTATCTGCCTGACTGCTGCTGAATCCAGGACAAATTTTACATTGATGTTAATCATCATCATTGAGCCATTCGAGCACCTCTCAAGGCGGTGAACCATGGCTGACAACGCGATCTCCGAACCGTTTGCACACGACGTGCAGGGGCTCGTCCATCGCGTCAACGTGATGTCGCCCGTCATTCCCCGCGCCGGCGTCGCACGGCGAGCACCGGCAGTTTCGGAAGCCCGGCAGGTGATGCCGAGCGGGCTCTATTCGTCCGGACAGATGGCTCGCTGGCGCAAGGTCACAAGCGCCTTGCATGCAAAGGGCGGCCGGATGCACATGCAACTCTGGTATGTCGGCTGTCATGCGCATGGGCATGACGGTGAGGCGCTCGCCGACGTCGTGGACGACTTCCGCATTGCTGCCGCGCAGGCCATCGCAGCGGGGTTCGATGGCGTTGAACTCCATGTGACCAATGGCTTCCTTCTCGAGCAATTCCTGAAGGGGGACGCCGCGCAACTGGCCCAGGGCAACCCCTTCTCCATTGAGCAACGGGCGCGCCTGTTGCTGGACGTCGCTGCCGACCGCAAGGCGGCTGCCCGCTGCAGCTTCATCGTCGGTCGACTGGGTGTTGCCTATCTCCGCGTGGTCGATGGCGCCGTGAACTGTCCGCGCGACGTGACTTCGTTCGACTGCCGCCTCTTGAGTGCCCTCCTGCTGGTGCCTGAGCCGCTCGATCGACAAGGCACGCAATCGGAAGCGAGCCGCTGCGCAGCAGCGCGTGAGCGTGCTGAGCCTCCTGCGACTCGCGCGATGGCAGCAAGCGGCAAGGACCGTCCTGAGCCCGTCCAAGTGCGGCGGCGCCAAGTCGCCGCGGAAATCCCTTCCTCGCGCGTCGAGATCCAGCGGCGCGCGGTCGTCACCGCCTAGGAACCTAAAGACATGACTTCTCTTTCCACCGTCCTCATTACGGGCGCGTCCAGCGGCATTGGGGCCGTCTACGCAGAGCGTTTCGCGCAGCGCGGACACGACCTGGTTCTGGTCGCCCGCGACAAGCGGCGGCTCGACGCGCTCGCGGGTCGCCTGCAAGAGGCTCACAAGGTCGCCATCGACGTGCTTCAGGCCGATCTCACGCAGCAGATCGACCTGACGGCCGTTGAAGGCCGCCTGCGCAAGGACACGCGCATTGGCATCCTGATCAACAACGCTGGCATGGCGCAGTCAGGCAGCTTTGTCCAGCAAGGCGCGCAGGACATCGAGAGGCTGATCGCTCTCAATACCACCGCGTTGACACGCCTGGCTGCTGCGATCGCTACTCGTCTGGTGCAAGCCGGGGCCGGTTCCATCGTGAACATCGGCTCGGTGGTGGGCTTCGCGCCCGAATTTGGCATGACGGTCTACGGTGCCACCAAGGCATTCGTGCTGTTCCTGTCGCAGGGGTTGAACCTGGAGCTGTCGCCCAAGGGCATCTACGTGCAGGCCGTGCTGCCGGCAGCGACGCGCACCGAGATCTGGGAGCGCGCCGGCGTTGACGTCAACACCCTCGCCGAAGTCATGGACGTCGACGAACTGGTCGATGCAGCGCTCGTCGGCTTCGACCGCCGCGAGCTTGTCACGATCCCGCCGCTCCATGTGGCCGAGCGCTGGGATGTGCTCGACGGCGCTCGCCAGGGATTGCTGTCCGACATCCGGCAAGCGCACGCGGCCGATCGCTACCGGCACCAAGCCTGACCCACCCCTTCCTTCCGACTCGGAACTCTGCCATGTCAATCCACCCCAAGAAATCAACCGTCCACGCTCTGGCGCTTGCCGCTGTGGTGCTCGCTTCCAGTGCCTGGGCGGGCGAAGCCAATCCAGCCGCTGGCGCGCGGCCGGCAATTCAGCAACCCCAGCCGGTGACGTGGAAGAACGTGCCGACGGAGAAGATTTCTGCCGGCGACGTGAGCTTCTCCTACCGCGAGCTCGGGCGGCAAAACGGTGGCACGCCGGTGGTGCTGCTCGTCCACCTGGCCGCCGTGCTGGACAACTGGGACCCGCGTGTCGTGGACGGGCTCGCCGCGAAGCACCACGTGATCGCGTTCGACAACCGTGGCATTGGTTCCTCCACCGGCAAGCCGGCCAACACCATCGAGCAGATGGCCGACGATGCCATCAGCTTCATCAAGGCCAAGGGCTTCAAGCAGGTCGACCTCTTTGGCTTCTCGATGGGCGGAATGATTGCGCAGGAGGTCGTGCTGAAGGAGCCGCAGCTGGTTCGCAAGATGATCCTGGCGGGCACGGGCCCCGCCGGCGGCGAGGGCATCAGCACGGTGGCCGGCGTCGCGAACTACGACCTGATCCGCGCCACGCTCACCGGCCAGGACCCGAAGCAGTACCTGTTCTTCACCCGCACGCCGAAAGGCATCGAGGCCGGCAAGGCCTTCCTGCAGCGCCTGCAGGAGCGCTCGGCCAACCGCGACAACGAGATCGCCACCTGGGCTTATGTGTCGCAGTTGCAGGCGCTGCGGGCCTGGGGGGAGAAGCGGCCCGCCGACCTCTCGGTGGTCAAGCAGCCGGTGCTCGTGGCCAACGGTGATGACGACCGGATGGTGCCCACGAGCAATTCCTATGACCTGGCCAAGCGCCTGCCGAACGCCCAACTGGTCATCTACCCGGATGCCGGGCATGGCGGCATCTTCCAGTACCACGAGGACTTCGTGCCCAAGGCGCTGGCCTTCCTGTCCAACTGAGTCGAGAGGCAGCCATGACGCATAGCCATCTCACCGCGCCCACCCAGTTCATCAGCGTCGGCGGCACGCAGTTCGCGTACCGGCGCTGGGGCAACGCGGCCGCAGGCCAGCCGCCGCTGCTGATGCTGCAGCATTTCCGCGGAGGGATGGACCACTGGGACCCGCTGATGACCGACGGTCTGGCCGAAGGCCGGGAGGTGATTCTCTACAACGGCCGTGGCATTGCTTCCTCCGAGGGCACACCTCGAACCCGCATCGAGGACATGGCCGACGACGCGGCAGCCTTTGTCCGCGCCCTGGGCTTGGCGCAGATCGACGTGCTGGGCTTTTCGCTCGGCGGCTTCCAGGCGCTGGACCTGACCTGGCGTCACCCGACGCTGGTGCGCAAGCTGATGTTGCTGGGTACCGGCCCCCGCGGAGGTGACCCGGATATGGAAGCACGCGTGCTGGAAACGGCCGTCAACCCGGTGCCCGTCTTCGAGGATTTCCTCTACCTGTTCTTCGGGCGCTCCGCGCAGGCCAAGCAGGCTGCGCGGGCCTTCTGGGAACGCCGCCACCAGCGCGGCGACCAGGACCCGCCGTCCTCGCCCGAGGTGGCGAAGGCCCAGATCGAGGCCAACATGCACTACCTGCCGAGGGTGACGGAGGACGATCCCTTCGCCTATCTGCGCGGCATCCCGCAGCCGACGTTCATCCTCAACGGCGTGAACGACGTGATGGTCGCGACGGTCAACTCGTTCTACATGACGCGCAACCTGCCGAACGCGCAGCTGTTCATCTACCCCGACGCCGGCCACGCCGCGCAGTTCCAGAACCCGGAGCGCTTCCTGCGCCACGTGGTTCAGTTCCTCGGCGAATGACATCGGCCGCCGACGTCGCCCGCCTCGTTTCGCACATGCCTTGAAGGGTGTCCCATGTTGAAGTTCAAGTTCCTGTTGTGGGCGTTCGCCCTGATGTTGCAACGCAAGCTGCGCAGCAACGCCGACTGCGCGCGCTACGTCGCGAAGAAGCGCCTGGTGTTCCAGATCCGCACCGTCTCGGGCGCGGGCCGCCACTTCGTGGTCGAGGGCGGCGCCATCCGCTCCGCAGCCGGGCTCGCTCCGAATCCCCAGTTCACGCTCAGCTTCAGCGACGCGGCCAAGGGATTCGACGTCCTGTCGGCCAAGGACAGCCAGGCCGCCTTTCTCAGGGCCCTGGGGAGCCGGGATCTCACCATCAGCGGCGACTTCCGGGAAGTGATGTGGTTCCAGGGCCTGACCGGGTTCCTGCAGCCTCCCAAGGTCGTCCCGCCTTGTGACCGCACCGCCTTCTGAGCCGCTCATGGAGACCAATCTGCTCAACCAGCCCCTGCGCCTTCCCAACGGCAGCGTTCTGCGCAACCGCCTCGCCAAGGCGGCGATGAGCGAGACGCTGGGCACCTACGGCAACCGTCCGACCGATGGACTCGTGCGCCTGTACCGCCGTTGGGGCGCTTCGGGTCTGGGCCTCATCGTCACCGGCAACGTCATGGTGGACCGCCGCGCGCTTGGCGAGCCTGGCAACGTCGTCATTGAGGATGAATCCGACCTGCCCGCTCTGAGGCAGTGGGCGCAGGCGGCCACTGCCCAGGGTTCGGCCTTGTGGGCGCAGCTCAACCATCCGGGCAAGCAGTCCACGCGCGGCTTGAATGCGTACAACATCGCGCCCTCGGCCGTGCCGTTCCGCGAGGACATGGCGGCCTTCTTCGAGACGCCGCGCGAGGCCACAGTGGCCGAGATCCAGGACATCATCGAGCGCTTCGGCCGCAGTGCGGCGATCTGCAAGAAGGCGGGCTTCGGTGGCGTGCAGATCCATGCCGCGCACGGCTACCTGATCAACCAGTTCCTCTCGTCGCACCACAACCGCCGCGACGACGAGTGGGGCGGCACAGCCGAGAAGCGCCGGCGCTTCCTGCTGGCCGTCTACGCCGAGATCCGTCGCCAGGTCGGCGCGGACTTCGCGGTGGGCATCAAGCTCAACTCGGCCGACTTCCAGCGCGGTGGCTTCACCGAGGAGGAGTCGCTGGCGACCATCCGCGCGCTGGCCGAGGCGGGCATCGACCTGATCGAGATCTCAGGCGGCACCTACGAGGCCCCCGCGATGAACGGCGCGATGCGCGCGGCTGAGCAGGCCTCCACCGCGGCGCGAGAAGCCTACTTCCTCGAGTTTGCTGAGAAGGCCCGCGCCACGACCCAGGTGCCGCTGATGGTCACCGGGGGCTTCCGGACAGCGGCCGGCATGAATGCCGCGCTGCGCACTGGCACGCTGGATGTGGTGGGCCTGGCCCGCTTGCTGGCCATCGACCCCGACGCGCCCGCCGCGCTGCTGCAGGGGCGCGACAGCGCGCAGCGCGTGTGGCCCATCAGCACCGGGCTGAATGCCGTGGACCGCCTGGGGATCATGGAAGTGCTCTGGTACACGCGGCAGCTCCGGCGCATGGCCAGGGGCGAGTCGCCACGGCCGGGCGAGAGCGGCCTGGCGGCATTCCTGAAGTCGGCGCTGGGCAGCGGTTGGGGCACCTTCCGCACGCGGCGCCTGCGCGCCCGGGCCTGAGCCACGACGGATGACCCCAATGAAACGCGCACCGCCTCGATCCAGGGGCGCCTCGCACGAACGCATCGTCGACGCGGGCGCCCGCGTACTCCGCCGCCAGGGGTACGGCGCGGTCAGCATTGCCGACGTGATGAAGGAGGCCGACCTGACGCATGGCGGCTTCTACGTCCACTTCGCGTCTCGCGAGGCCATGCTGGTCGAACTCTCCGACCGCGCCGGCGCACAGGCGGTGGCGGCCTTCGCGCAGATCGCGGCCGCGGAACCCGCGGAGACCGCCTTGAAGGCGCTGCTGCATGCCTATCTGTCGGAGGCGCATGTGAAGGAGCCCGAGACGGGCTGCCCGATTGCTGCGCTGGGGTCCGAGATGCCCCGACAGGCGCCGCCGGTCCGGCGTGCGGCGACGCGCCGCATCAAGGAAATGATCGACCTGATCGCGCGCCAGTCCACGGACTGGGGCCAGCCGGAGGCCCACGCGCGCGCGCTGGCCACGACGGCCACCCTGGTGGGCGCCGTGGTGCTGGCGCGGGCCATTGACGAAGCACCGCTGTCCGAATCGGTGCTGCGGGCCGCCCGGGCTCACCTCGGGGCTGCCCCACCCCTGGACGTTGACGCCGTCTGGCGTCAGCTTTTGAACGACAAGGAGAAAGAGACATGACTTTCAAGGCTTTGCTGGCCAGCAAGCGGGACGACCAGGTCTCGACGGCCGTGGTCGATTTCGACGAGGCCGACCTGATGCCTGGCGACGTGACCGTGGCCGTCGACTACTCGACGGTCAACTACAAGGACGCGCTGGCCGTCACCGGCCGCGCGCCGGTGATCCGCCAGTACCCGCTGATCCCGGGCATCGACTTCGCCGGCACGGTGCTGGCGTCAGCCCATGCGGGGTATGCGGTGGGGGACCGCGTCGTCGCCAACGGCTGGGGGCTGAGCCAGACCCACCACGGCGGCTTCGCGCAGAAGGCGAGGGTCAGCGGTGACTGGTTGGTCAAGCTGCCCGACGTGTTCTCCACCCGCGATGCCATGGCCATCGGCACGGCGGGCTACACGGCCATGTTGTCCGTGCTGGCGCTGGAGCATGCGCAGGTCACGCCCGAATCGGGTGACGTGCTGGTGACCGGCGCGGGTGGCGGCGCCGGCTCCATCGCCGTCGCGCTGCTGTCCGGGCTGGGCTACCGGGTGGTCGCGTCGACCGGCCGGCTCGAAGAGACCGACTACCTGCGCCAGCTGGGCTCGGCCGAGGTCATCGACCGCCGCAGCTTGTCCGAACCCGGCGCCCCGATGGCCCGCGAGCGCTGGGCTGGCGCCATCGACTCGGTGGGCAGCCACACGCTGGCCAATGTGCTCGCGCAGACGCGCTACCGGGGCGCGGTTGCGGCCTTCGGGCTGGCGCAGGGGGCGGACCTGCCCGGCTCCGTCCTGCCCTTCATCCTGCGCAACGTGACGCTCGCGGGCATCGACTCCGTCAACGCGCCGCAGCAGGTTCGACTGCAGGCCTGGGCTCGCCTGGCGACCGACCTGGACCTGGACAAGCTCGCCAGTGCCACGAGCGTGATCGCGCTGGCCGAGGTACCCGGCATTGCCAACCAGGTGCTCCAAGGTCAGGTCCGCGGCCGCATGGTCGTTGACGTCAACGCCTGACGGCCACAACTCACTCACCAGACTCCACCAGGAACAAGGAAGAAACATGAAAGCACTGACCTTCAAACGCTACGGCAAGTCGCCCGACATCGGCTTGGCCAACATCGACCGCCCGACGCTGCAGCCCGACGAACTGCTGGTGCAGGTGCACGCCGCGGCCGTGAACCCCATCGACAACATCGTCCCCCCGGGCACGTTCAAGCCGGTCTTGCACTTCAAGCTGCCGGCCGTCCTTGGCAGCGACCTGGCTGGCGTGGTGGTCGATGTCGGCAGTCGCGTCACCCGCTTCAAGCCGGGTGACGAGGTCTTCGCCAGCATCTTCGACCTGGGGAGGGGGGCGCTGGCGGAGTTCGCCGCGGTGCCGGAAAGCGCCGCCGCGCTGAAGCCGCCCAACCTGGACTTCGTGCAGGCCGCGGCCATCCCCATGGTCGCACTCACGTCCTGGCAGGCGCTGAAGGAGCGCGCCAAGCTGCAACGCGGCCAGAAGGTGTTCATCCCGGCGGGTTCGGGCGGCATCGGCACGTTTGCCATCCAGCTGGCTCATGAGTTCGGCGTCAAGGTCGCAACGACGGTCAGCGCGGGCAGCTTCGAGCTCGTTCGCGGCCTCGGTGCCGACGAGATCGTCGACTACAAGACGCAGGAATTCGAGAAGATCCTGAGCGGCTACGACGCGGTGCTGGGCACGGTCCAGGGCGATGTCATCGAGAAATCCCTGGGCATCCTGAAGCCGGGAAGTCGGATCGTCTCGCTGGTCGGGCCGCTGGATCCGCGCTTCGCGGAAGCGAGGGGCCTGAACTTCTTCCTGAAGTTCGTGTTCGGCCTGATGAGCCGCAAGATCCGCAAGCTCGCCAGCAAGAAGGGCGTGGACTACTCCTTCCTCTTCGTGCGCCCCGACGGCCAGCAGCTCGCGGAAATCGCTGAGCTGCTCAAGGCCGAACGCGTCCGGCCGGTCATCGACAAGGTGTTCCCTTTCGACCAGGCCAAGGAGGCGCTGGACTACCTTGCCCTGCGCCGCGCCAAGGGCAAGGTCGTCGTCAAGATCCGGTGACGAGAGCTGTTGCGCAAGGCCATCGAAGAAGCCGAGGCCATGCTCGACCATCTGCTAAAGCAGTACGCGCTGTTCACGTCGTTCGAGGAGGATGTCGCCGCCCGCAAGACGCCCGGCGGTCCCCGCGAGCTGGCCGAGCAACCGCACGCGCAGGCCTACTCTGGTGCCATGCGTTTGGTACTGGGTGAGGAAGCCGCATCACGCTGAACCCGTGGCAAGGGAGGCCATTGACTACGTGCTGCTGCACGAGCTGTGTCATCTGCGGCATCACAACCATAGCCGAGCGTTCTGCGCCACGCTCAGCCGGCACATGCCGGACTGGAAGAGCATCAAGATGAAGCTTGACAACAGAGTGGACGAATACCTACGCGTCTAGCGCAAGCCAGACGAAGACCGCTCGACGAACGCTGCAGAGCGCCTTGGATGGTCGATCTTGGGGAGAGCTCCCGCTCATCATCGAATCCGAAAGGCCGCTGCCAGGCTGAAGCCGCAATTTGGCAACACCGCTGTTGCGGTGTCGCAGACTCTATTGCTCTGTCGCCGACTTTATTGCCCGTGAACATCACCTCCATGAAAGCCGGGGCAATTCACTCCACCGTCACGCTTTTCGCCAAATTCCGCGGCTTGTCCACATCCGTCCCCCGCGCGCAAGCCGTGTGATACGCCAGCAATTGCAGCGGCACCACGTGCAGGATCGGTGACAGCGCCCCATAGTGTTCCGGCATCCGGATCACATGCAGGCCCTCACTCGATTCGATCCGCGTGTCCGCATCCGCAAACACGAACAACTCGCCGCCGCGCGCCCGCACTTCCTGCAGGTTGCTCTTCAGTTTCTCCAGCAGCGTGTCGTTCGGCGCCACCGTCACCACCGGCATCTCCGCCGTCACCAGTGCCAGCGGCCCGTGCTTCAGCTCGCCGGCCGGGTAGGCCTCGGCGTGGATGTAGCTGATCTCCTTCAGCTTCAGCGCGCCCTCCAGCGCGATCGGGTAGTGCAGCCCGCGGCCCAGGAACAGCGCATTCTCCTTGCGCGCAAACTCCTCGCTCCACGCGATCACCTGCGGCTCCAGCGCCAGCACCGCCTGCACCGCCACCGGCAGGTGGCGCAGCGCCTTCAGGTGCTCCTGCTCCTGCGCATCCGTCAAATGCCCGCGCACCTGCGCCAGCGCCAGTGTCAGCAGGAACAGGCCGACGAGTTGCGTGCTGAACGCCTTGGTCGACGCCACGCCGATCTCGGCGCCGGCGCGCGTGATGTAGGCCAGCTCGCACTCGCGCACCATCGCGCTCGTCGCCACGTTGCACACCGTCAGCGTGTGCTTCATGCCCAGGCTGCGCGCATGCTTCAGCGCGGCCAGCGTGTCGGCCGTCTCGCCGCTCTGCGTGATCGTCACCACCAGCGTGCGCGGGTTCGGCACGCTGTCGCGGTAGCGGTACTCGCTCGCGATCTCGACGCTGGTCGGGATCTTCGCGATGCTCTCCAGCCAGTACTTGGCCGTCGAGCCGCTGTAGTAGCTGGTGCCGCAGGCCAGGATCAGCACCTGGTCCACGTCCTTGAAGATGCGGTACGCGCCGTCGCCGAACAGCTCGGGCGTCACGCCTTCCACCGCATCCAGCGTGTCGGCAATGGCGCGCGGCTGCTCGAAGATCTCCTTCTGCATGTAGTGCCGGTACGGGCCCAGCTCGGCGGCGCCGGTGTGCGCGTGCACCGTGCGCACCTCGCGCTGCACCGCTTTGTACGTGCCCTCGGCCGTGCGGCTGGTCACCCACACCTTGCCCAGCTGCAGGTCGACGACGTCGCCTTCCTCCAGGTAGACGATCTGGTCGGTGACGCCGGCCAGCGCCATCGCGTCGGACGCCAGGAAGTGCTCGCCCGATTCCTTGCTGCCGATGCCCAGCACCAGCGGCGAGCCCTCGCGCGCGCCGATCACGCGGTGCGGCTCGTCGCGGCAGAACACCGCGATCGCATACGCGCCGCGCAGCTGCAGCGTCGCGCGCTGCACCGCATCGAGCAGGTCGCCGTCGTACAGGTGGTCCACCAGGTGCGCGATCACCTCGGTGTCGGTCTGGCTGTCGAACACGTAGCCCTTGGCCTTCAGCTCGGCGCGCAGCTCGTCGTGGTTCTCGATGATGCCGTTGTGCACCAGCGCCACGCGGCCGGCCGATGCGCTCTTGGCGCCCGGGCCTGCCGAGAAGTGCGGGTGSGCGTTGTGCRMYGCCGGCGCGCCGTGSGTGGCCCAGCGGGTGTGGGCGATGCCGGTGCCGGCCTGGATCTCGTCGCCGCGCACGTTGGCCTCCAGCTCGGCCACGCGCGAGGTGCTGCGCGCCCGCCGCAGCTGGCCGTTCTGGTGCACCGCGACCCCGCACGAGTCATAGCCGCGGTACTCGAGCCGCTTCAGGCCCTCGATCAGGATCGGAACGATGTTGCGGGTGCTGACGGCGCCGACGATGCCACACATGGGAGGTCTTTCTGGTGAACGGGATGGGTGGACTGTAGGGAGGAAGGCTTGGCGGATGCTTGCGAAAAAGCGTTGAAAGTGAAAGACTTGGCCATGATTGCAGAAACACGACAGAAGATTTCAAATTAAATTCGACAATGGCGGATTCGGACAAAAAACTGGCCCTGGACCCCACCGATTTGAGGGTGCTGGACCTGCTGCAAAGCGACGCCTCGCTGTCCAACCAGGACCTGGCGGCGGCCGCGCACACCTCGCCGGCCACCTGCCTGCGGCGCGTCAAGCGGCTGGTGGAGGCGGGCGTGATCGAGCGCCGCGTGGCCATCCTGTCGCCCGAGAAGCTCGGTGCCGGCCTCACCGTGCTGGCCGAGATCACGCTCGACCGGCAAGGGGCCGAGCACCTCGACGCCTTCGAGGCGCGCGCCGTCGCCGAGCCGGCGGTGCAGCAGTGCTACCGCGTCTCGCCCGGCCCGGACTTCATGCTGGTGATGCAGGCGCCCGACATGGCGGGCTACCACGCGCTGGTGCAGCGCCTCTTCACGCAGGATGCCAACGTGCGCAACGTCAAGGCCTTCTTCAGCGTGCACCGCGCCAAGTTCGAGCCGCGCATCGCGCTGCCGGTCATCGCGTGAGCGCGCGCGCCCAGTTCTGCGCCCAGCGGTCCAGCGGGCCCAGCTCGGCCAGCAGGCCCAGGCCGCGCGCGGTCAGCGCGTAGCCTTCGGGGCGCAGCTCCAGCAGCTGCGCCTCGCGCAGCTCCTTGGCGCGCGCGTTCAGCAGCGTCGGCGACACGCCGCCCATGCTCTCTTGCAGCGCGCGGAAGTTCTGCGGCGTGCCCTCCCGCAGTTCCCACAGCAGGCGCAGCGTGCCGCGCCGGCCCAGCAGGTCCAGCAAGGCCATGATCGGCCGGCCGGTGGCCGAGCCGCGCACGCGCGTGCCGGGGAGGGGGGCTTTGGGCGAGGTCGTCACGTTCGCGACTATGCCATGCCGGCAGCGGTGCCATGATCTCGCTGCTACAGTTTTTGTAGCAACACAAGGAGAGCGTCATGACAAGGACCGAGCCTTCCCCGCGCATCGCGCCGGTGGCACCGCCTTATGAGCCCGAGATGGATGCGATGCTGCGCCGCATGACCCCGCCCGACGCGGTCGACGTGCTGCAGCTGTTCCGCGTGTTCGCGCGCCATCCGCTGCTGGCCGAACGGATGATGCCGTGGGGTGGCTTCATGCTGGGCCGTCACGCGATGCTGCCGCTGCGCGACCGCGAGGTGGTGATCGACCGCGTCTGCGCGCGCTGCGGCGCGGAATACGAATGGGGCGTGCACGTCGCCGCGTTTGCGAAGGCCGCGGGCTTCACGCCGGCGCAGGTGCAGGCGATCGAGCGCGGGCGCGCGGACGATGCGGCGCTGACCGAGCGCGATGCACTGCTGGTGCGGCTGGTCGACGCGCTGCACGACACGGCGAACGTCGACGACGACCTGTGGGCGCAGCTGGCCGCGGTCTGGAGCGAGCCGCAGCTGCTGGAGCTGCTGCTGCTCGCCGGCTGGTACCGCGCGATCTCGTACGTCTGCAATGCGGCGCGCGTGCCGCTCGAGCGCTGGCAGGCGCGTTTCAGCGCTTGATGATCACCAGGCCCTTGAGGTAATCGCCCTCGGGGAAGGTCACCGTCATCGGATGGTCGGGTGCCGCGCCGGTGCGCGCATAAATCAAGCCGTCGACGTTCGCATCCAGCCCGGCGCCGGCGACGATCTTGTGGAACAGGTCGGGGCTGATGCCGCCCGAGCACGAGAACGTGAACAGCACGCCGCCCGGCTCCAGCAGCATGAAGGCGAGCCGGTTGATGTCCTTGTAGGCCCGCGCCGCGCGCTCGGCATGCGACACCGTCGGCGCGAACTTCGGCGGGTCGAGCACGATCGCGTCGAAGCGGCGGCCCTCCTGCAGCATCGCGCGCAGCGTCTGGTTCACGTCCGCATCCAGCGTCTCGTGCGCGCCGTCGTCGAAGCCGTTGCGCAGCACGTGCGCCCGCGCCCGCTCCAACGCCGGGCCCGACGAGTCGACGCTCGTCACCTGCGCCGCGCCGCCTGCGAAGGCCGCCACGCTGAAGCCGCCGGTGTAGCTGTAGCAGTTCAGCACCCGCTGCAGGCCAAAGTGCCGCACCGTGTCGGCAAACAGCTTGCGGCTGTCGCGCTGGTCGAGGTAGTAGCCGGTCTTGTGGCCCTCGGCCACGTCCAGCGTCAGCTGCCAGCCGTGCTCGCGGATCGTCAGCTCGGTGGGGCCGTCGCCGCGCAGCCAGCCGGTCGCGGGCTCCAGGCCTTCGAGCCCGCGCGAGCTCGCGTCGCTGCGTTCGTACAGCCGCGTCAGCCCGGTGGCGGCCAGCAGGTGGTCGGCGACCTTGTCCTTCCAGCGCTCCATGCCGGCCGACAGGAACTGCGCGCTCAGCGTGTCGCCATAGCGGTCGACGATCAGGCCCGGCAGGCCGTCGGCCTCGCCGTGCACCAGCCGCACGCCGTCGCTCGCGATCGGCAGCCGCGCGCGGATCGCCACCGCCTGCGCGATGCGGCGCTGGAAGAACGCGCTGTCGATGCGCTCGGCCTCGTCGAAGCTCCAGGCCCGCACGCGGATCTGCGAGTTGGGGCTGTAGGCCGCCCAGGCCAGGAACTTGCCGTCGTGCGATTGCACGCGCACCGTCTCGCCCAGGTCGGCCTTGCCGCTGTGGATGCTGCCTTCGAACACCCAGGGGTGGCGGCGCTGCAGCGAACGTTCCTTGCCGTCGCGCAATGTGATGGTCTTCATGCCCCGATTGTCGGCGACGCGCAGCCTGACCCTCGTCTCGGGGGGTGCAGCGCGAGCTAGGGATGTCGCCTGCGGAGTGCAGCGCCTAACTTGGTCTGGCGCGCCACTGCAGCGCGCCGCTCTTCAACCTGACCTGAATCCAAGGAGGCTCCTCCATGCCCACGCTCAAGAACCTGGCCGTGCTCGACACGCTGATCCTGAAATGGTTTCGCGAGTGCACGCCCAAGCTGCTGGTCGTCACCGACGGGCTGAACTTCAGTGCCGGCGACGACTTCGGCCTGACGAGCTTCGTCGGCGCGCTGCGCGCCTCCACCATCCACGGCATGACGCCGATCGTGCGCACAGCGCTCTACGCGCCGGGCTCGGCCGCTGCCGCGACGCTGGACACCACCACGCAGCACATCAGCAACTTCCAGTTCGCCGATGCGACGCACGGCCTGCTGAAATCGCGCTACGACGTCGTCTTCCTGATGGCCTACAACCGCGAAGGCAGCCCCGGCATCGCGCAGGAGCCCGGCGCCGCCGCGGCCCTGCTGAACTTCATGCAGCAAGGCGGCGGCGTGTTCGCCACCGGCGACCACGAAGACCTGGGCGCCGCGATGTGCATGACGATCCCGCGCGTGCAGGCAATGCGGCGCTGGGCCGCGGCCGACACGCCCAGCGGCGGCGGCACCGACCGGCTCACCACCACCGCGCCGGGCAGCAACGACGTGTTCGAGTTCAACGACCAGTCCGATGCCCTGCCGCAGCGGCTGTACGTCAACTTCCGAACCAGCTTCGGCGTGGGCGTCGCGCACCCGGTGCTGCAGGTGCCGGGGTCGATGCCGGCGCGGGCGATCGAGGTCTTCCCCGACCACCCGCACGAAGGCGAGTGCCGGGTGCCGGCCGTCCTGACGGCCAAGCTGCCCGATGGCGTCACCGACGAGTGGCCGGTCGCCACCGGCAGCACGGCGCGCGTCGCGCCCGAGGCGATCGCGCTGACGATGTCCGAGGGCAATGCCTTCCCCGGCAAGGAGGCGGTGGCGCCGCGTTCGTTCATCCCGGTCTGTGCCTACGACGGGCAGAAGGCCGAGGTCGGGCGCGTGGTGGCGGATTCGACCTGGYACCACTTCGTCAACGTCAACCTGGTCGGCCTCGCCGGGCGCAACATCACCGACGTGCGGCAGTACTACGCCAACCTCGCGACCTGGCTGATGCCCAAGCACGTGCGGCGCTGCCTGCGCTACCCGGTCCTGATCCGCGAGCTGGTGCGCTACCCGCTGTTCGAGGACATCCGGCTCGAGCCGATCGAGAAGTTCGACGGGCCGGCGCTGCATGCGCTGGGCGACAAGGTGGAAGACGCGCTGCGCAAGCGCTTCACGCGCGGCGACGTGGCCGCGATGGTCGACGACGCGCTCGACGAGATGCTGGATGCGCGCACGCGCAAGCTGCTCGACGGCTTCCATGGGCGCTATGGCGAGGTGTCGTCGCGCGACACCGGGCTCGCGGCGCTGGGCGCGTTGACGCTGGCGGTGGGCAACACCACGCTGCAGCTGCAGGACAAGGGCGATGACGTGAAGGACGCGATGGACCTGTTCGACGAGGCGGCCGCGAAGGCGCTGCGGCTGGGCATCCAGCGCTACCTGGGCGACGCGCGCGAAGGCTTGCGCAAGCTCGACGAAGTGATCGGCGCGGTACTCCGGTAGCCCGGATGCCAATCCGGGGGGCGTCCTTCGCTTGTCACCGCCCCTCCCGGATTGCACTGCGTTCCATCCGGGCTACGGTTTTCGCTTGGCGCGGGGGTGGGCGGCGTCGTACACCTTCGCCAGATGCTGGAAGTCCAGCTTCGTGTAGACCTGCGTCGTCGAGATGTTGGCGTGGCCCAGCAGCTCCTGCACCGCCCGCAGGTCGCCGCTGGACTGCAGCAGGTGCGATGCGAACGAATGCCGCAGCATGTGCGGGTGCACGTGCGTCGGCAGCCCGGCCTGCAGCGCGCGCCGCTTCAGGCGCGAGCGCACCTGGGTGTCGGTGAGGCGGGTGCCGCGCCGGCTGACGAACAGCGCCGGCTCGCCGGCATCGGCCAGCGTGCCGCGCAGCGCCAGCCACTGCTGCAACGCGCGCAGCGCCGGCTGACCCACCGGCACGCTGCGCCGCTTGCGGCCCTTGCCCAGCACCTGCGCCTCGGCCTCGTCGGCATCGATCCAGCCGGAGGCCTGGCCGCTCGCGCGCACGTCCAGGCCCACCAGCTCGCCCACCCGCAGGCCGCAGCCGTACAGCAACTCGACGATGCACTGGTCGCGTGCCGCGAGCGCCGGGTCGCCGTCTTCATCGGCCGGCGCCTCGGCCAGCGCCACCGCCTGGTCCACCGGCAAGGCCTTCGGCAAGGGCTTGGCCGCCTTCGGCGCCCGCACCCCTTCGACCGGGTTCAGCGCCACCCCGCCCTCGCGCCCCAGCCAGCGGTAGAAGCCGCGCCAGGCCGACAGCACCAGCGCGATGCTGCGCGAGCCCAGGCCCTGCGCATGCAGCTGCGCCGCCCAGCGCCGCACGTGGTGCGTCTGCGTCGCGCGCAGCGTCACCGGCTGCGCCGCGGCAAAGGCCTGCAGCCGCGTGAACGCATCGCGGTACAGCGCCAAGCTGCGCGGCGCGAGCCGGCGCTCGGATTCCAGGTGGACCAGGTGGCGCTGCAGGTCCTCGTCCATCGGGATCGGGGTCAGGTGATCGGCAGCAGCCGCGACAAGCCCGCGCTTGCGATGTCGCCGATGCGCGACAGGAACTCGGTGCCCATGTCGGCGCTGTAGCGGGTCGGGTCGGGCGAGGCCAGCACCAGCATGCCGAAGGCAGGCGACTCCGGGCCGACGCGCAGCGGGATCAAGGCCAGCGACATCACGGTCGTGACGTCGCTCAGCCACCGCGCGGCTTCGAAGCCCGAGTTGACGCCGCAGTACGGCTGCGACAGGCTGGCCGCGAAGCTGCGCGCGTCTTCGCTGACGGAGCGCGCGAACGGCAGCACGTTGAACACCTCGGCCGCGCCCCAGATGCGGATCGCCGCCTGCGGGATCATGAACTGGTGCTTCAGCTCGTCGACCAGCACGTCGGGCAGGTCGCCCGGGTTGTGCGTCAGCATGATCGCGCGCGTCCAGCGGTGCAGCTTGTCGGCGATCGACACGTTCTCGGTGCCGTGGCGGATCATCTCGATGATGCGCAGCTCGAGGTTCTTGTGCTTGTCGCGCAGCATCTCCATCTGCCGCTCCTGCAGCGACACCGCGCGCTGGCCGTGCGGGCTGGTCAGCTGGATCGCGGCCAGCAGCTCAGCATGGCGCTCGAAGAAGCCCGGCGTGTTGGCCAGGTAGTTGGCGATGTCCTGCTCGGTGATGCCTTGAATGCTCACGGGTGGCCCTTCAGCGTCTACAGATTGATTTCGCCGTCGAAGACGGTGGTGGCGGGGCCGGTCATCAGCACCGGCTGGTCGCCGCCCTGCCATTCGATGGTCAGCCGGCCGCCGCGCGCATCGACGTCGACGCGCGCATCCAGCAGCCCCATGCGGATGCCTGCAACCACCGCGGCGCAGGCGCCGGTGCCGCAGGCCAGCGTCTCGCCGGCATCGCGTTCGTACACCCGCAGCCGGATGTGCGTGCGCGACAGCACCTGCATGAAGCCGGCGTTCACCTTGCGCGGAAAGCGCGCATGCTGCTCGATCTGCGGGCCCTGCACCGCGACCGGCGCGGCGTCGACGTCGGCCACCACCTGCACCGCGTGCGGGTTGCCCATCGACACCGCGGCCACCTCGACGGTCGTGGTGCCCACCGGCAGCGGCCACAGCGCGAAGCCGTTCAGCTCGCGCGGCGCCAGGCCCGACGCGTCGAAGGGCAGCGCGGCCAGGTCGAACACCGGCGCGCCCATGTCGACGGTGACGCGGCCATCGTCCTGCAGGCGCAGCTCGAGCACCTGGCGCACGGTTTCGACACGGATCGTGGTCTTGCGGCTCAGGCCCTTGTCGTGCACGTAGCGGACAAAGCAGCGCGCGCCGTTGCCGCACTGCTCGACCTCGTCGCCGCTGGCGCCGTTGAAGATCCGGTAGCGGAAGTCGATGCCCGGCGTGGCGCTCGGCTCGACGACCAGGATCTGGTCGGCGCCCACGCCGAAGCGCCGGTCGCCCAGGGCCTGCAGCTGGGCGCGGTCCAGCGCCAGCGGCGCCGCGGTGGCGTCGAGCACGACGAAGTCGTTGCCGGCGCCCTGCATCTTGGTGAACTGCAGCTTCATGCGGGGATTATCGCTGCCGCTTCATGACAAGGCCGGGGGCGGCCCAGCCATCTGGTTTGGAGAAGGCGCTTTCTGGAAAAGAGGTGGCTCTCTGCAACACCCCTGCACAAAGCTTCCTGAGCATGCCCGTCTCTCCAGCTCTTGAAGGGACAACACCATGACCTGCGACCAACCCGGTTCTCCACTCGTCTGTTTCACCCGCGCGCCGGCCGTGCGGCTCAAGCCCGACCGCCGCCGCGACCCCTGCACCTGCTGTTGCCGCGGCCGCCGCGGGCGGCGGGCCGACAAGCGCTGGCGCGCCGACGGCGTGCCCTGCCTGATCCTGCGCCGGGAGCGTGTGCCATGCTGAAGCTGCTGAACCGACTGCTGCCGCGCCGCGGCGTCGCGCCGGTGGCCGGCGCGGTGCCCACCCGCCCGCTGCGGCCCGCGATGGAAGCCCCGCCCCCGTCGCCCGAAGACCTGCGCGACACGCTGTCCGAGTGGTTGCGCCGGGTGCTGGGCCACCTGCCGGCGTTCGAGCGCGAGCGGCTGCAGCAGCGCATCGCCAACAACCTGCGCTACGGCGACCTGCCGGCCGACGCGATGATCAACGCCCTGCTCGGCGACGGCGGCCAGCAGCACGGGCATTGGGCGATGCTGCACATCGACCTGAGCGCGATCGAGGAGATCGAGTGGCAGGCGCGCGAGCTCGCGCTGGCTGCCCGCATCCACGAGCTCTACGGCTGGGATTGGCACGAGCACCGCAGCCGGCCGGCGCGGGCCGCGCTGCTGGAGCTGCACGCCTGGCTGTCGCGCTTCGGCTACGCGCTGCTGCAGATGGACTCCGGGCGGATGGAGTACTGCATGCTGCTGGTGGCCGCGGCCGACGTCGATGACGCGGTGCAGCAGGGGGCCCGGCTCGGGGTGTCGCTCGGGCTGCTGCGCGACGACTGAACGCGGTCGGGCCCGGCACGTCAATAAAGCGAAGGCTCGCCGGGCGGTCTCGTCTTGAAGCGCTTGTGCACCCAGAGGTACTGCGCCGGGTTGCGGCGGATCTCGTCCTCGATCCAGCGGTTCATCGCCGCCGTGTCGGCGACGGGGTCATCGGTGGGGAAGTGCGTGAACGGTTCGCCGAAGCGCACGTGGTAGCCCTGGCCGCCCGGCAGCATCTCGGCGATCACCGGCTGCACCACCATGCCCAGCGCCCGCGCCATGCGCGACGGCGCCAGCAGCGTCGCCGCCGGCACGCCGAAGAAGGGCACGAAGGCGGCGTCGCGCTCGCCGAAATCCATGTCGGGCAGGTTGAAGAACGCGTGGCCCTTGCGGATCGCGCGGATCAGCGGCAGCGCCTTGTCGCTGCGCGGGAAGATCTCGGCGTGGTCGCCGAAGCGCAGCCGGCCGCGCCGAATCACCGCGTCCATCGCCGGGTTGCTCTGCTGCTGGTACATCGAGCAGGCCGGGTGGCTCTGGTGCAGCAGTGTCGCGACGCCGGCCACGTCCAGGCCCATGAAATGCGGCACGAGCCACATCACCGGGCGCGGGCTGTGCTCGGCCAGCTTGACGTCGCCCTCGACGTGGATCAGCTGCTTGAGCCGCTCCTTCGGGGCATACCAGAGCAGGCTGCGCTCGAGGATGCTGCGGCCGAGCCACTGGAAATGCTCGTGCGCCAGCGCCAGCCGCCGCTGCGGCGTCCAGTCGGGGAAGCACAGCGCCAGGTTGCGCAGCGCCACCCGGCGGCGCGAACCGGCGAGCCGGAACAGCAAGCGCCCGAGGCCGCGCCCCAGTGCCGCCAGCAGCGGCATCGGCAGCCAGTGCAGCAGCCACAGCAGGCCCAGCAGCAACCGGGTTCCGAAGGCGGTCACGGCGTGGCCTTCGGTTCGGACGGCTCGGCCAGCGTCTCGCGCGGGGTCTTGTAGCGGTGGTAGCCCCACAGGTACTGGCCGGGGCATTGCAGGATCAGCTGTTCCATCGCACGGTTGATCGCGGTGGCGGCCTCGGTCGGGTCTTCGGGCAAGGGGCCGGGGAACTCGGCGAAGCGCTGCACGTAGCCGGCACCGCGCGGCAGCCGCTCGCCCCAGGTGAGCAGCGGCACCGCACCGGTCTGCTGCAGCAGCCGGGCCGCCAGCGTCATCGTGTAGGCAGGCTTGCCGAAGAACGGCGCCCACACGCCCATGCCGGCCGGCGGCACCTGGTCGGGCAACAGGCCCACCATCTCGCCGCGGCGCAATGCGCGGATCATCTGACGCACGCCGGACAGCGTGGCCGGCACGGCTTTCAGGTTCGGGCGGTCGCGCGCGGTCTCCTCGAGCTGGCGCAGCCAGGCCTGGCGGGCCGGGCGGTACAGCACCGTGATCGGCTGGCGGCCGCCCCAGCGTTCGGCGATCGCCTGGGCGGTGATCTCGAAGCAGCCCATGTGCGGCGTCAGCAGCAGCACGCCGCAGCCCTTGTCGAGCGCGCGCGCCATCAGCGCCTCGCCCTGGAAACTCACCAGTCCCAGCACCGACTGGCCTGGCGGGCGCATCCACAGGCGCGGCAGCTCCATCACCATGCGCCCGGCCGAGGCGATGGCGGGGCGCCATCGGGCCCGCGCCAGCCCGGCCTGGGCGGCGTTTTCGACCATGCGCCGGCGGTAGCTCGGCGACAGCAGGTAGCCCAGCCAGCCGAGCAGGCTGCCCAAGCGATGCAAAAAGCCCAGGGAAAGCCCGGCTAACCAGCGAAGTGGCATCGACATCTGTTTCTATAATCCCGTCATCGCCGAGTTATGAACTACTTGCGGGGCGATCCACAAATCCTGCTAAAGCGTTCGCCGCTCCTCCAGAAGATCCAGGCCGGCAACGCGATCTGCAACCTACTGGAGTTTAAGAGTGTCGAACGATTTCCTTTTCACGTCCGAATCCGTTTCCGAAGGTCACCCCGACAAGGTGGCCGACCAGATCTCCGACGCCATCCTGGATGCGATCTTCAAGCAGGATCCGCGCTCGCGCGTTGCCGCCGAGACGCTGACCAACACCGGCCTGGTCGTGCTGGCGGGTGAAATCACCACCAACGCGCACGTCGACTACATCCAGGTCGCGCGCGACACCATCAAGCGCATCGGCTACGACAACACCGAGTACGGCATCGACTACAAGGGCTGCGCGGTGATGGTCTGCTACGACAAGCAGTCCAACGACATCGCCCAGGGCGTCGACCAGGCGAGCGACGACCACCTGAACACCGGCGCCGGCGACCAGGGCCTGATGTTCGGCTACGCCTGCGACGAGACGCCCGAGCTGATGCCCGCGCCCATCTATTACGCCCACCGCCTGGTCGAGCGCCAGGCACAGCTGCGCAAGGATGGCCGCCTGCCGTTCCTGCGCCCGGACGCGAAGAGCCAGGTCACGATGCGCTACGTCGACGGCAAGCCGCACAGCATCGACACCGTCGTGCTGTCCACGCAGCACAGCCCCGACCAGAGCGAGACGCCGAAGAAGATGAAGGCCTCGTTCAACGAAGCCATCATCGAAGAGATCATCAAGCCGGTGCTGCCGAAGGAATGGCTGAAGGACACCAAGTACCTGATCAACCCGACCGGGCGCTTCGTGATCGGCGGCCCGCAGGGCGACTGCGGGCTGACCGGCCGCAAGATCATCGTCGACACCTACGGCGGCGCCTGCCCGCACGGCGGCGGCGCGTTCTCGGGCAAGGACCCGAGCAAGGTCGACCGCTCGGCCGCCTACGCCGCCCGCTACGTGGCCAAGAACATCGTCGCGGCGGGCCTGGCGCGCCAGTGCCAGATCCAGGTGGCCTACGCGATCGGCGTGGCACGCCCGATGAACGTGACGGTCTACACCGAAGGCACCGGCGTGATGTCGGATGACAAGATCGCGGCGCTGGTGAACGAGCACTTCGACCTGCGCCCGAAGGGCATCATCCAGATGCTGGACCTGCTGCGCCCGATCTACGAGAAGACCGCCGCCTACGGCCACTTCGGCCGCGAGGAGCCGGAGTTCTCGTGGGAAAAGACCGACAAGGTGCAAGCACTGCGGGCTTCGGCGGGCCTCTGAGCTTCAGAGCCACGCGGCCGGGCCGATAAGCGGGACGAAGGCGTCGACATCGGCGCCAATCGGTCCGCCCATGTCCACGCTTTCCCCGCCGCAGTCGTCCCTCACCGTCCTCGTCGTCGACGACCAGCCGGCCGTGCGCGTCGCCCTGGTGGCGCAGCTCGATGCGCTGGGGCACCGCGTGCTGGAAGCCGGCGACGCGACCTGGGCGCTGGACCAGTTCCAGCGCCACAAGCCCGACCTGGTGCTGCTCGACGTGATGATGCCGGGGCACGACGGCTACTGGCTGGCGCGCCAGATGCGCCAGGCCGAATCCGGCCGCTGGACGCCGATCATCTTCCTGTCGGCGCGCGACCAGGAGCAGGACCTGTGGAAGGGCATCGAGAGCGGCGGCGACGACTACCTGGTGAAGCCGGTGTCGGCCGTCGTGCTGGCCGCCAAGCTGCGCGCGATGACCCGGCTGCAGCAGATGCAGTCGCAGCTGATGCAGGTGTCGGCCGAGCTGCGCAGCGCCAACCAGCGGCTGCAGCACCTGAGCGAACTCGACGAGCTGACCGGCCTGATCAACCGCCGCGGCTTCGACCGCCTGCTGCATGCCGAGATCGCCGCCGCCCGGCGCGAGCAGCAGCCGCTGACGCTGGTGTTCTGCGACCTGGACGCCTTCAAGGCCTACAACGACAACCTCGGCCACGTGCAGGGCGACGAGTGCCTGCGCCGCATCGGCGCGCTGTTGCGCGGCGCCTGCCACCGCCCGCGCGACTGCGCGACGCGCTACGGCGGCGAGGAGTTCGCGCTGATCCTGCCGAACACGCCGAAATCGGGCGCGATGACCTTTGCGCGCGCGGTTCGCAGCATGCTGGCCGGCATCGCGCTGCCGCACCCGGCCTCGCCGGTGGGGGCGTCGGTCACGCTGACCGGCGGCATCACCACCTGCGTGCCCGATGCGCAGACCACGGCCGAAGGCATGGTGATGCGCGCCGACCAGGCCTTGTACGCCGCGAAGGCGCAGGGACGGGACCGGTTCTTCAGCTTCGAGATGCAGTTGGACACTGTGGAGCAGCTGGCCCAGTGATGTGGTGCCTCATGCAGGGGCGATCCCCAGGACCTTCGCTGCCCTCGACAATCGATCGTCGAAGCAGGCGAAGCGAACCTCGCCCGGTAGTTCAAGGTTGATTGTTTGCAGGGCAGCGAGTTGAACGCTGTCGTAGGCGCGCAGGGCGAATGCGTCTGCATAGTCGCCAGCCAGTTCGACCAGGTCCTGTGTCAATTCGATGGACAGCCATCGGGGCCAATCTGCCGCGAAGCGCTTGCGTGCCTGCGCCAGAGCTGGAGCATCTGCCGGGCGTTCCCGTGACCGCCGAGCCAAGGCGGACATCATCTCCACCCATGCGATCCGGCACACGGCGATCACCTCGCTGGCGGCTGCTTGCTGTGCGACGCTGTCGGTTCCCACTTCGCGCACATAGAGCTTGACGAACGCGGACGTGTCGCAGAAAAGGATCACCCTCGATCCTCCGAGATCATGTCGCTCAAGCTCGTGCCACCGGGTTCCAGAATCACTGCCGGTTGGAGATCGGGCTTGCCACCTTCCCATCGGGCCGCGCCGCGCGCCAGCAGTCGGCCGATCCCGGAGGATTCGGTCGGTGGGATGCCGATGACGCGCGCCACCGGCTTGTCGTGAGAGGTGACTTCGATGACAACGCCGGCGCGGGCCTGGGCCATGTACCGAGACAAGCCTGACTTGAATTCGTTCATTGGAATTCGCATTTTGGGCCTGAATCTTGGGTAAATTGTGCAGTTGAGAGCTTATCGTAGGCCAGATTCAGGCCTTTTTCCAGCCAAGACACCCTGACTGGCCACCCATGCCGATCACCCTCGACCACCTGCGCCGCTACGCCGTCGCGCGCACGCTGTTCAAGCCGACCACGCTGCTGCGCGCGATCCGCCGGCTGGGCTTCCTGCAGGCCGACCCGATCCGCGCGCCGGCGCGTGCGCAGGACCTGACGCTGCGCCACCGGGTGAAGGACTACCGCGCCGGCGACCTGGAGCAGCGCTACCCGCGCCTGCCGATCGAGGAGGACTGCCTGGTCAACTATGGGTTCCTGCCGCGCGAGCACCTGGCCTTGATGCACCCGCGCGTGGCCACCAAGCGCTGGGACCGCGCGACGCAGCGCCGCGCCGCCGAGGTGCTCGAATTCGTTCGCGAACGCCGGCGCGTGCACCCGCGCGAGGTCGACGAGCATTTCGCGCACGGTCGCGTCACCAACTACTGGGGCGGCTCGTCCAACGCCAGCACGCACCTGCTGGACGGCATGCACTACCGCGGCCTGCTGCGCGTGGTGCGGCGCGATGCGGGCATCCGCGTCTACGAGGCGGTGCAGCACCCGCCGGCCGATGACGGCCCGGAAGAACGGGCCCGCCGCGCCGCGGCCCTGATGGAGCTGATCGTGCGCAAGTACGCGCCGCTGCCATCGCGCACGCTGACCCACCTGGTGTACCTGCTCAACTACGGCGCGCCGCACCTGAAGGCGCAGACCCAGGCCGCAATGAAGCTGGCGCGCGAACACCTCGCAAGCCTCCAGCTCGATGGCGTCACCTGGTACTGGCCGGCCGACGAGAACCCGGCCTCGCGCCGGCACCGGGTCGACGACGCGGTGCGCCTGCTCGCGCCTTTCGACCCGGTGGTGTGGGACCGCACGCGCTTCGAGCTGCTGTGGAACTGGACCTACCGCTTCGAGGCCTACACGCCGGCGTCCAAGCGCAAGCTCGGCTACTACGCGCTGCCGTTGCTGTGGCACGACCGCGTGATCGGCTGGGGCAACCTGTCGGTCGAGAACGGGCGGCTGAAGCAGCAGCTCGGCTACGTCGACGGCAAGGCGCCGCGCGATCCGGTTTTCAAATCGGCGCTGGCCGACGAACTGCAGCGCATGCGTACCTTCCTCGGCCTGCAGGACTAAGCCTGCGGCAACGCGCGCTGGCGCGATGCCAGCAGCGCACCCAGCGCCAGCACGCCGGCCGATGCGGCCAGCCCGGCGCGCAGGCCGCCGGGCCCGTCGGCCAGCCAGCCCACCAGGCTGGGCCCGACGATCTGCCCGGCTGCGAACACCGTCGTGAAGGCGGCGATGCCGGCCGGCCAGGCGCTGGCCGGCAGGTTGTGGCGCACCAGTGCGGTGGTGGAGGCGACCACCGACAGGAACACGCTGCCGAACAGCGCGCCCGACACGAAGCCGGCCAGGGGATGCGCCGTCAGCACCGGCAGCAGCGTTGCCACCGCCAGCAGGGTGTTCAGCAGCGCCATCGGCCGTCCGCTGCCGTGGCGCTGCAGCAGCCCGGCCCACAGCCACGACGACGCGATCACGCCCAGGCCCAGCAGCGCATAGAACGCGGTGATCAGCCCGCTGCTCAGCTGTTGCTCGCGCAGCAGCGTGACGACGAAGGTCATGTAGCCGATGTAGCCCAGGCCGAACAGCGTGTACGACGCGAGGCCGAACGCGAAGTCGCGGGCACGGAAGCCGGTGCGCTGCGATGCCGCCGCGGGTGCGCCATCGTGGCCGCGGGTTTCGCGCGCGGTGATGGCCGTGGCGACCAGCGCGGTGGCGCCGAGCGCGATCCAGGCCCATTGCCAGGCGTGGACCTGCGGCAGCGCGGTGAGCGGTGGCACGAGCAGCGCCGATGCGACGATGCCGGCGCCGGTGCCGCCGTAGTAGATGCCGAGGACCAGCCCGGCACGCGCCGCGCCGGCATGGCCGACGAGGCGGGCGGCCATCAGCCCGCCGGAGATGAAGGTGGCGGCGCTCGCGATGCCGGTCAGCAGGCGCAGCGTGTACAGCGCCGTATCGGAGCTCACGAGGCCGTGGGCCGCGAGCATCGCGGCCGAGGCCACGCTGCCGGCCAGCAGCACGCGCCGCACGCTGAACCGCGCCAGCGTCATCGGCGTCAGCAGCGCGCCGGCCAGGTAGCCGGCGGCGTTGACGGTGTTCATCGCCCCGGCGGTGAGGTAGCTCCAGCCCAGGTCGGCCCGCATCGCCGGCAGCAGCAGCGCGTACGAGAAGCGGGCCAGCCCGAGCGAGACCGCGGCGGCGAGCGCGAGCGCCGCGGCCGTGCGCAGTGTCGAGGAAGGGGCAGGGGTGTGGGCCGTCATCGCGACGCGCATTGTGCCCAGGCGGATCGCCTGGCGCTCTTGTCCTACAGCCGCTTCAGCGACCGGCCACTGGGCGATCGGCGTGCGGCGCGGTGCAATGGGGCATGTCCAAGCGCTTCGACGTCGACTGCGAACTGGCCTATGAACTGGCCGGCCCTGCGGATTTTCTGTTCCAGCTGCATGCACTGGACGGCACGGACCAGCGCGTGCTGAGCGAATCGCTGGAGGTGGAGCCGGCGATCCGTGTGCACACCTACGAAGACCCTGCGGTCGGTCACCGCTTCACCCGGCTGTCGGCCCGCGAGGGACCGCTGCGACTGCGCTACCGCGCGCGCGTGGAGCGCCGGCCGGTGCCGCGCGATCCAGCTGCCGCCGAGATGGCGATCACCGAGCTGCCCGACGAGGTGATGCACAACCTGATGCCCACGCGCTACTGCGAATCCGACCTGCTGTCGCATGCGTCGATCAAGCTGTTCGGCGAGTTGCCGCGGGGCCATGCGCGCGTGCAGGCGATCTGCGACTGGATCCACGACAACGTCGACTACCAGATCGGCTCGAGCATCGCGACCACGACCGCCTGCGACGTGTTCCGCAACCGCGCCGGCGTGTGCCGCGACTATGCGCACCTGGCCGTCACCTTCTGCCGCGCGCTCAACATCCCGGCGCGGCTGGTGGTCGGCTATGCGCTCTTCGAGGAGCCGCCGCCGGATTTCCACGCGGTGTTCGAGGCCTACCTCGGCGGGCGCTGGGTGATGTTCGACGCGACGCGCCTGTCGCCGGTGGACGACCTGGTGCGCATCGCGATGGGGCGCGACGCGAAGGACGTGGCCTTCGCGACCATCTTCGGGCCGGCGACGATGACGAGCATGCGGCCGGACGTGGCGCCGGTGGGCTGAGCGGAACGGCTGGCGCGAATTGGTTACTCACGCAGTCTCAACAGGATGGAGGCGATGATTGCCATGAGCCATACGACGTCAACGCATCGAGCCGAGCTGCCTCAAACCGAGTCGTCGTTTGTGTTGGAGCTTCAGCGCGAGGGGGAGTACCTCCATGCTGAAAAGATGCGTGGCGCATGTCGAGAGGCCCGCACCAGCCTTCAGAACCTTGGATTGCCGCTTCAATGGGCGGTGGACCAAGACAATCGCTGGAAGCTGAGCTCCACAGGCACTTTCAACAGCACGCTGCATCGCGAGGCTCTCGACCTGTACTGCAGGTTGACGACGGATCCTGGCCAGCAATCGGCCGCACAGGCCTTTCTGAACGAGTGCTTGGATGCAGAGAAGCGAAAGGGTATGTCCGACTGAAAGCTGCAACCCACGCGGTGGGCCCATCTTGATAAAAAAAATTCGTCCGCCTGCATCCGGACGGCCCGCTGCAGGCTAGTGGGAGGAGGCGAGCCCCGCGCCCACCGCCTTCAACCACCGTCTTGCAGGAGCCTTCCATGAACCGTCCTTCCACTTCATTCGCCGTGCTGGCCACCGGCCTCGTGCTGTCTGCCTGTGCCGGCATGCCCGCCCCGTCGTTCAGCCAGGATGCGCTGCCCGACACCGTCAAGGTGCCGGCGGGCCACCGCGTGGCCCTGGAAACCGTGGGTGTCGGCGAGATCACCTACGAGTGCCGGGCCAAGGCCGACATGTCCGGCGCGTTCGAATGGGCCTTCGTCGGCCCGAAGGCCGACCTGAACAGCCGCTCCGGTGCCAGGCTCGGCAGCTACTTCGGCCCGCCGGCCACCTGGGCGGCCACCGATGGCTCGCGCATCACCGGCGCACAGCTGGCGGTGGCGCCTGCCGGGGCCGGCAACATCCCGCTGCAGCTGGTGAAGGCCAACCCGGCGACCGGTGCCGGCGCGATGGCGGGTGTCACCCATGTGCAGCGCGTTGCCACGCGAGGCGGTACCGCACCGGCCAGCGCGTGTGACGCGGCGGGCGCCGGCCGCAAGGAGATCGTCAAGTACCAGGCCGACTACATCTTCTGGAAGGCGGCCTGACGCCTCGCGCTGCTAGAGTCGGCCCGGCATGCCCAACGACGCCGCTCCCTTCGACTACGAAGCCGCCGTGCAGGCCTGTGCGCGCGGCGAGCGCTATGCGCTGCGCGCGCTGTACGAGCGCGAGGCGCGCTGGCTGCTGGGTGTCGCGATGCGCATCGTGCGCGACCGCGAGCGCGCCGAGGATGCCGTGCATGACGCCTTCCTGCAGGTCTGGCAGAGCGCGGCCACCTACCAGCCGGCGCTCGGATCGGCGCGGGGCTGGCTCTACACCATCGTCCGTCATCGCGCGTTGAAGGACGTGCGGCACCCGGGTCGCCTGCAGGCGATGGACCCGCAGGACCTGGCCGCGGTGTCGGACGCGCGGCAGTCGGTGCATGACGAGGCGGCGCAGCGCGAACTGGACGTCGACAGCCTGGAGCGCTGCCTGCAGCGCATCGAGGCCGAGCGCCGCGCCTGCGTCGTGCATGCCTTCGTCGACGGCTACACGCACGAGCAGATCGCGCAGCGGCTGAACACGCCGCTCGGCACGGTCAAGGCCTGGATCCGGCGCAGCCTCGCGAGCCTGAAGGAGTGCATGTCGTGATCGAACTGGGCCGCCCCGAGGACCGCGAGGCCGCTGCCGGCGAGTTCGTGCTCGGCACCCTGAGCGCGCAGGACGATGCGGTCTTCACGGCCGCCCTGGCCGGCGATCCGCGCTTGCAGGCGGAGGTCTACGGCTGGCAGGACCGCTTGCTGGCGTTGAGCGTGCAGGCTGCGCCGGTGACGCCGCGGCCGCAGCTGTGGCAGCGCATCGACGTGGGGCTGGATGCGCAGGGGGCCGGTGTGCGGCGGAAGGCACCGGCGCGTGCCGCGTGGTGGCAACGCCTGCCGCTGTGGCAAGGCCTGAGCGGCGCGACGGTGGCGCTGGCCCTGGCGCTGGGTGTGTTGCTCGTGCAGCGGGCCGGTGTCCCCGAGGGGCCGCGTTACCTGGCGGTGTTGCAGAGCCCCGATCACCAGACCACCGGTTGGGTCGTCGAGGTGCTGGGCGAACGCGTGCGCCTGGTGCCGGTGGCCGACACCGGCAGCGTGCCGGCGGGCAAGGCTCTGCAGTTCTGGACCAAGCCGCAGGGCGCGGCCGGGCCGACGTCGCTGGGCCTGGTGCGCGCGGGCCAGGCCGTCGAGCTGCCGGTGTCGCGGCTGCCGGGCGTCGGGCCGCAGCAGCTGTTCGAGATCACGCTGGAGCCCGAGGGCGGCTCGCCGATCGGCCGGCCGACCGGGCCGATCCTGTTCGTGGGGCGCAGCATGGCGCTCTGAACGTCACGCCGCCTCGCCCACCTCGTTCTCCGCCAGCCACCGCCGCCGGTCCCGCACCGGCGGCGCCCCGAACATCCGGCCGTACTCGCGTGCGAACTGCGAGGGGCTCTCGTACCCCACCGTGTGCGCCGCGCTCGACGCATCGATGCCGCCGGTCAGCATCAACCGCCGTGCTTCCTGCAGCCGCAGCTGCTTCTGGAACTGCAGCGGGCTCATCGCCGTCACCGCCTTGAAGTGGTGGTGGAACGACGACACGCTCATGTGCACGTCGCGCGCCATCTCCTCGATGCGCAGCGCCTGCGCGAAGTGGGCGCGCAGGAAGCCGATCGCCTTCGCGACGCGCTGCGTGTGGCTGTCCTGCAGCGCGATCTGGCGCAGCCGTGCGCCTTCGCCGTTCATCAGCAGCCGGTACAGGATCTCGCGCTTGACCAGCGGCGCGACGATCGGGATGTCGGCCGGCGTGTCCAGCAGCTTCAGCAAGCGCAGCACCGGCTCCAGCACCGGCGCGGCGATGCGGTGCACGCACATGCCGCGCCCCGGCCCGGCGTCGCTCACCGGCGGCAGCCGCTCGTCGCGGATCAGCTCGCCGATCTCGTTGACGTCGAGCGTGAACCGCACGCCCAGGTAGGGCAGCCCACCGCTTCCCAACCGCACCTGCCCGATCACCGGCAGGTCCACCGACGACACCAGGTAGTGCATCGGGTCGTAGTGGTGGATGTCGTCGCCCACCATCACCTGCTTCGAGCCTTGCGCGATCAGCGCCAGCGCGGGCTCGTAGACATGGTGCTTCGGCCCGCCGGGATGGGCGATGCGGTACACCGACAGCCCGGTGATCGGCGTGCGCAACACGCCTTCGGTGCCGTCGGTGGCGCGGTTCAGCATGCCCACCAGCGAGCGGCGGGCGTCGTCGAGTTCGAGCAGGTCGGGAGACATCGCGGGCGTCCTGTGGAGGATCGGGTGGCCGCAGCTTACTGCTGCCCCCGCCGGCTTGCAGCGATCGGCCTCTGGGTCTGGAGAAATGGGCAAGAACTCTGCAGGAACGCGCTAACGCCGCAGCGGCCTGCCGCAGCACACTGCCCGGCGTCGATTCGCACAAATTGCGCAAGGAGCTGAACATGCAACACCGCAAACTGGGCCGCACCGGCCTGTTCGTGTCCGAACTCTGCCTGGGCACCATGACCTTCGGCGGCACCGGCGCGCTGTGGAGCCAGATCGGCAAGCTGCAGCAGGACGAGGCCGATGCGCTGGTGGGCCGGGCGCTCGATGCCGGCATCAACTTCATCGACACCGCCGACGTCTATTCCGAAGGCCAGTCGGAGCAGATCACGGGCCAGGCGCTGCGCAACCTGAAGGTGCCGCGCGACCGGGTGGTCGTCGCGACCAAGGTGTTCGGCGAGACCGGCAGCAAGGGTGTCAATTCCTCGGGCATGTCGCGCTACCACATCATGGACGGCGTGAAGGCGAGCCTCTCGCGTCTGCAGCTGGAGCACATCGACCTGTACCAGATCCACGGCTTCGACCCGGCGACGCCGATCGAGGAGACGGTGCATGCGATGGACACGCTGGTGCAGCAGGGGCATGTGCGCTACGTCGGCGTGTCGAACTGGGCGGCGTGGCAGATCGCCAAGGCCCTGGGCATCGCCGAGCGCGACGGCAAGGCGCGCTTCGAATCGCTGCAGGCCTACTACACCGTGGCCGGCCGCGACCTGGAGCGCGAGGTCGTGCCGATGCTGCGCAGCGAGCAGGTCGGGCTGATGGTCTGGAGCCCGCTGGCCGGCGGGTTGCTGAGCGGCAAGTACGGGCGCGACGGGCAGGGGGCCGAGCAGGGCTGCCGGCGCACGACCTTCGACTTCCCGCCGGTGAACCGGGCGCGCGCGGACGACTGCATCGACGCGATGCGAGGCATCGCCGAGGTGCACGGCGTGTCGGTGGCGCGCGTGGCGCTGGCCTGGGTGCTGCACCAGCCGGCGGTCAGCAGCGTGATCATCGGGGCCAAGCGGGTCGAGCAGCTGGACGACAACATCGCGGCGACGGCGTTGAAGTTGAGCGCCGATGAACTGGGGGCGCTGGACAAGGTCAGCGCGTTGCCGGCGGAGTACCCGGGGTGGATGCTGGCGCGGCAGGCGGGGCAGCGGGCGGCGCGGGTGAGGTGATTCGTCAGGGGGCCCGGCGCTGGAACGCGGGCAATGGAGCGGTTACCAAGCGAACCTGTTGTGTCGGCGGAGAGTGCCATGCTTGAAAAACTGCGAGAGGGTCGAATCGGGAACAGCTGGCTCGGCCGCAAGGTCAAGATGGATGCAGGCGCATCCAAGAGCGGGTGGTGCATGTGCGGAATGGGGCGCACGCGCATCACTCCCGTCTGGATGGGCTCAACGACAAAGAAACCCTTCTCGCGGACGACCGCCCTGGGCTGCGCTTCGACCCTGTGACGCTCAATTACCACATCACCGCTTTGAAGAGCGCGAGCGCTGACCAGCTCAAGGACATGCTAGACGATGCAGCAAGCGGGATAGACCACCACACATTTTGGAACGACAGAAGTCATGCCATGGTGTGTGCGCGAGTCCTGATGAAACGAGGTCAGGACCTGGACACAAAAACCAATCTGCACTTTCTTGACAACGCGGTCCGAATGCTCAAGGCGTGGAAGGCGGACGGCAACCGTCTCTTCCCGGACGATTCGGGCTACCTTCGTCGTCTGGCGGCGCATTGTGTCGAACTGTTCACGGATGGGCGCTTCGGCGAGTCAAACAACGACAGGAAGCTGGCTGCGACGCTCTGTGAAGAATTGGACACCGTGGTGGACGGCCTTTCAGTGGGGTGGCATGGATTGGTCACGGAGCCGTTCAGGGCTGCCTTCGCGTAGCGACTGCCCCGCGAACGAGCAACGCTTGCACGAGTTCGTCAAACCCGTTGCCGCGCTCAGTTCTCGTCAGGTACGCCGGCCACGTGTGCAAGCGGTCCGCAAACTGCATCAGGTTCGCCACCCCGATGCTCACCGGAAAGTGCCCGAACATCCGCTGGTCATTGGTCGAGTCGCCGACATAGGCCCATGAAGCCGTCTCGTCGTCGAGCGAGCGGCCCAGCAGCCGTCGCACGATCCAGCGCGCGCCGCTCAGCTTGTCGTGCTCGCCATACCAGCCGTTGATGTGGATCGAGCTGACGGTGGCCGTCATGCCTTCGCTGTGCATCACCGCGAGCACCGCGTCGATCTGCGGCTGAGTCAATTGCGCGAACTCGGCATGGTCGATCGCGATGTCGGTGACGCGGCCGGCGCTGTCGCGCGCGAGGCTGGTGCCCGGCACCTCGCGCAGCACGCGCTGCGCGGTGTGGCGCAGGCGTGCGGCATTGTGGGTGCGCGTGGCTTCGTCCTGCGCATACTCGGTCTGCAATTCACCTTGCGCATCGCGAAACAGCGCCACCGCGCCGTTCTCGGCGACGATCGCGTCGATCGGCCAGTCGCGTGCGAACGGCCGGCTCCAGCCCATCGGCCGGCCGGTGATCGCGATCACCGGAATGCGCGCCTCGCGCAGCGCCTGCAGCGCAGCCAGCGCTTCCGGTTCGATCGCGCCGTCGCGCGTCAGCGTGTCGTCGATGTCGGTCAGCACGCCGTGCACGCTGCGTGCGAGTTTGGGGCTGAGTTCGGAAAGCGGGCGGGGGCGGTGTGGACTGCGGGACATGCCCTGCAGTCTTGCACGACCGGCACCCGGCCTACAATCGCCGCCGGAATCCAGGAGAGCGCGAGCCCGTCGCACGGGCCGCCGCCGAAGGCGCAACCTCCCATGAACGCTCAGGCCCGGTACTGGAATCCGTCACAGCCGAATCTGGAGAGCGAGACAGCGCAAGCCGTCTCCACCGAAGGAGCAAGGCGGCCGCCGCGGGCGGTTCGCCGAATCTCTCAGGTACCGAGGACAGGGGGAGCGGCGCGGGATGCGCGCGCTCGTCCAGCGTCGTGCCATCTCGTTCGCAGTCCTTCGAACCGAGAAAGCGCTCCGACATGCAACACATCACCGTCCTCGGCGCCGGCATCACCGGCATCACCACCGCCTGGTTCCTGCGCCAGTCCGGCCTCGACGTCACCGTCGTCGACCGCCAGCCCGCCGCCGGGCTGGAAACCAGTTTTGCCAACGGCGGCCAGGTCAGCGTCTCGCACGCCGAGCCCTGGGCCAACCCAGGCGCCCCGTGGAAAGTGCTGAAGTGGCTGGCGCGCGAAGACGCGCCGCTGCTGTTCCGCCTGCGGCCCGACCTGCAGCAGTGGCTGTGGGGCCTGTCCTTCCTGCGCGAATGCACGCCGGCGCGCACGCGGCACAACATCCGGCAGATGGTCAGCCTGGGGCTGTACAGCCGCGCGACGCTGCAGCAGCTGCGCCGCGACCTGGGCCTTGACTACGACCAGCTCGGCCGCGGCATCCTGCACTTCTACACCTCGCAGGCCGAGTTCGACGCTGCACAGGGGCCGGCGCGGTTGATGCGCGAGCATGGCTGCGAGCTCGACATGAAGACGCCGGACGAGTGCGTCGCGATCGAGCCGGCGCTGGCGCAGTGCCGCGAACGCATCGTCGGCGGCAGCATGACGCCCAGCGACGAGTCCGGCGACGCGCACCGCTTCACGCAGCAGCTGGCCCGCCGCTGTGCCGAGGCCGGCGTGCGCTTCCTGTACGACACCCGCATCGTCGGCGTCGAACGCGGGCACGACGACGTGGCCGGCGTGCAGGTGGCGAATGCCGCCGGCGAGATCTCGACGTTGCGCGCCGATGCCTTCGTGCTGTGCCTGGGCAGCTTCAGCGCGGGCCTGGCGCGCCAGCTCGGCATCAAGCTGCGCATCTACCCGGCCAAGGGCTATTCGGTGACCTTGCCGGTCACCGCGCCCGACGCGTCCTACAGCGTCTCGCTGACCGACGACGAGCACAAGCTGGTGTTCTCGCGCCTGGGCGACCGCCTGCGCATCGCCGGTACCGCCGAGCTGACGGGCTTCGACACCAGCCTGAACCTGGTGCGCTGCCAGGCCATCGTGCGCCGCGTGCGCGAGCTGTTCCCGGCGATGACCGACGGCAGCGGCGCGAAGTTCTGGACCGGCCTGCGCCCGGCCACGCCCAGCAACGTGCCCTACATCGGCCGCAGTGCGCTGCGCAACCTGTTCCTGAACACCGGCCACGGCACGCTGGGCTGGACGCACGGCTGCGGCTCGGGCCGCGCCCTCGCCGACATCGTGCGCGGGCGTCGGCCGGCGCTGGATTTCGCGTTCACGCCGCAGACACGCTTCGCCTGAGCAGAACGCACGGGAACGGGCTGGAATCCGCCCGTTCCCGCGACTACAATCCCTGCACTTCCCGAGGAGCGTTGCAAGGCCGGCGGTCGCCACGACAGTCGCCCCAGGCTCGGGAATTCAAATGCAACTGCGCTCACCCGCACGATGGTCCCTCGTGGGTGAGTCATGACATCCTCCCCTTTGCCGACTGCGTGCGGGTTCCCTGACCGACTGGAGCCCGACATGAACGCTGTTCTCAAGCCTTCCCAAGACCACGCCATCGCCGACATCTCCCTTGCCGCCTGGGGCCGCAAGGAGATCCGGATCGCCGAGACCGAGATGCCCGGCCTGATGGCCATCCGCGAAGAGTTCGCGAAGACGCAGCCGCTGAAGGGCGCGCGCGTCACCGGCTCGCTGCACATGACGATCCAGACCGCCGTGCTGGTCGAGACGCTGCAGGCGCTGGGCGCCCAGGTGCGCTGGGCCTCGTGCAACATCTTCTCGACGCAGGACCACGCCGCCGCGGCGCTGGTCGAGAAGGGCACGCCGGTGTTCGCCTACAAGGGCGAGAATCTGACCGACTACTGGGACTACACCCACCGCATCTTCGAGTTCGGCGCCAAGGGCAGCGAGGGCGAAGGCCCGAACATGATCCTCGACGATGGCGGCGACGCGACGCTGCTGATGCACCTGGGCCAGCGGGCCGAGAAGGACATCGGCGTGCTGGCCAATCCCGGCAGCGAGGAAGAGACCTGCCTGTTCGCCAGCATCAAGGCCAAGCTGGCGCAGGACCCGACCTGGTACACCCGCAAGAGCGCGCAGATCCAGGGCGTGACCGAAGAGACCACCACCGGCGTGCACCGCCTGAAGGAGATGAGCGCCAAGGGCACGCTGCTGTTCCGCGCCATCAACGTGAACGACTCGGTCACGAAGAGCAAGTTCGACAACCTGTACGGCTGCCGCGAGTCGCTGGTCGACGGCATCAAGCGCGCAACCGACGTGATGATCGCCGGCAAGGTGGCCCTGGTGGCCGGCTACGGCGACGTGGGCAAGGGCTCGGCCCAGGCCCTGCGCGCGCTCAGCGCCCAGGTGTGGGTGACCGAGATCGACCCGATCAACGCACTGCAGGCCGCGATGGAAGGCTACAAGGTCGTGACGATGGAATATGCCGCCGACAAGGCCGACATCTTCGTGACGACCACCGGCAACAAGAGCGTGATCCGCCACGAGCACATGGCCGCCATGAAGGACCAGGCGATCGTCTGCAACATCGGCCACTTCGACAACGAGATCGACGTTGCGTCGCTCGAGAAGTACGAGTGGGAAGAGATCAAGCCGCAGGTCGACCACGTGATCTTCCCGGACGGCAAGCGCATCATCCTGCTCGCCAAGGGCCGCCTGGTGAACCTGGGCTGCGGCACCGGCCACCCGAGCTTCGTGATGAGCTCCAGCTTCGCCAACCAGACGATCGCGCAGATCGAGCTGTTCACGCAGCCGCAGAAGTACCAGGTCGGCCAGGTCTACGTGCTGCCCAAGCACCTGGACGAGAAGGTCGCGCGCCTGCACCTGAAGAAGGTCGGCGCGATGCTGACGGAGCTGACGGACGAGCAGGCCGCCTACATCGGCGTGTCGAAGCAAGGCCCGTACAAGCCCGACACCTACAGGTATTGAGCCCCCCAGTCGCTTCGCTCCTGCCCCCAAAGGGGCGCCTCGCCTGCGGCCGGGAAACCCGTCCGCGGCGAGTAGCTTGATGCCTTTTCATGCGCGCTGACCAATTGCTTGTCCAACAGGGTCTCGTCCCGACCCGATCCGCTGCCCAGCGGCTGATCGAGCGTCATGCCGTTCGTTGGCTCGGCCCCAAAGGCTGGACCGTGATCGGCAAGGCAGGCCTGGACGTGCCTGAAGGCAGCGAGCTCGAGATCACCGACGATGCGGAGCTGCGCTTCGTGTCGCGCGGCGGGCTCAAGCTGGAAGGTGCGCTGAAGCACTGCGGCATCGCCGTGACCGGCCTGGTCTGCCTGGATGCCGGGCAGAGCACCGGCGGCTTCACCGATGCGCTGCTGCAGGCGGGCGCGGCGCGCGTGGTCGGCATCGACGTCGGCCACGGGCAGCTGCACCCGAAACTGCAGGGCGACGCGCGCGTGCAGGCCTTCGAGGGCGTCAATGCGCGCGACGTGGCCGGCTCGGCGTTCGAAGCGGCGGCCACGCCGCACGGTTTCGACTTCGTGACCGGCGATCTGTCGTTCATCACGTCGACTCACGTGCTGCCGACGCTCGCGCACTACCTGGCGCCGGGCGGCGACCTGCTGCTGCTGATCAAGCCGCAGTTCGAGTTGCAGCCGGCGCAGATCGGCAAGGGTGGCATCGTGCGCGACGCCGCCTTGTTCCAGGTGGTCGAGACGCGCATCCGCCAGGCCTGCCGCGACCTTTCCTTGTCGGTGAAGGGCTATTTCCAGAGCCCGATCACCGGTGGCAACGGCAACACCGAGTTCTTCGTGTGGGCCCAGCCGACCCAGGACCTTCCATGAGCACACTGCCCGTCAGTCTCGAATTCTTTCCGCCGAAGACGCCCGAGGGCGTGGCCAAGCTGGCGGCCGTGCGCCAGCAGCTGTATGCGCTGAAGCCGACGTTCTGCTCGGTGACGTATGGCGCTGGTGGCTCCACGCAGGATGGCACGCTGGCCGCGGTGCAGGCCATCCTGGCCGAGGGTGTCGACGCGGCTTCGCACTTCACCTGCGTCGGCGCCGACCGCGCGTCGGTGCTGGCCAAGCTGGAGCAGTTCAAGGCCGCGGGCATCCGCCGGCTGGTGGCACTGCGCGGCGACCTGCCCAGCGGCTACGGCGGCTTCGGCGAATTCCGCTACGCGAGCGACCTGATCGCCTTCATCCGCGAGGCGACCGGCGACCACTTCCACATCGAGGTGGCGGCCTACCCCGAGATGCACCCGCAGGCCCGGTCGCCGCAGGCCGACCTGCAGGCCTACGTCACCAAGGTGAAGGCGGGCGCCAACTCGGCGATCACGCAGTTCTTCTTCAATGCCGATGCGTACGAGCGCTTCGTCGCTGAGGCGGGCAAGCTGGGCGCCGACATCCCGGTGGTGCCGGGCATCATGCCGATCACCAATGCGAGCGGCATCATCCGCTTCGCCGATTCGTCGGGCGCCGAGATCCCGCGCTGGATCCGGCTGCGGCTGCAGAGCTTCGGCGACGACACCGCGTCGATCAAGGCCTTCGGGCTGGACGTGGTGACCGAGCTGTGCGAACGGCTGCTGCGCATCGGCGTGCCGGGGCTGCACATCTACACGATGAATGCGTCGACGGCGCCGATCGAGATCTGCCGGCGGATTGGATTGGCTTGAGGCGATCGCGGCGCGAGCAAAGGCGCGGGCGGGCAGGCTGGGGCGCGCCGGATGGGGCGGTCCTCGCCCCTGGGGGCGAGGACTCCCCTGCGCTGTCTGCTTTCAAGGCCCGTCGCCGAAACTCCCTCCGCTCGCTTCGCTCGCTGTGGTCAAACAGTCGGCGACAGTCAGATCACGAAGCGTGCTGCGCACGCG
>NZ_JBFUEB010000052.1:0-44564 GCF_056404395.1 Rhizobacter sp. P2_D12
GCCACCACCAGCGGCGGCACCGGCGCCGGCACCGGAGCCGTGGTGGCCAGGTTCAGCGACACCGTCAGCCAGTCGCCGCGGCGGTTGCCGGCACCGGGCGCGGCGCTGCTCAGCTTCACCTCGGACGCCTTGCCGCGCGAGCCGTAGATGAAGTTCGGCGACATGCTGGTCGAGCGCACGATGTGCACGAACTCGAAGCTGCTGTCGTGCGCGATGAAGTTCAGGTTGCCGTTCTCGATGAACAGCCGCGCCGTCACCGCGGTCGGCGGCGCCAGGAAGTTGTCGCGCCGCGAGCTGGACAGCAGCAGCACGTCGTCGCCCGGTTCGGCATTCGCGAAGGCCTGCACCAGCGGCTCGGTGATCTCGGCCAGCTCGTCGGCCGCGAACAGCGGCTGCGGCGTGCCGCGCAGGTCGGCGGCCTTGAACTGCGCCAGCTGCAGCCGCAGGGCCTCGACGTTCAGCTTCACCGGGTGCTGGTTGTCCGGCGCCCCGGCCTCATGCGCCAGCAGCTGCACGCTGGTGAAGTCGCGGATGCGCCAGATGCGCTGCTTGCGCGCCGCGGCGGTCTGCGCATCGGCCTGCGCGGCCTGCCGGCCCAGCAGCGAATCGAACAGGCCGGCCGCTTGTGCCGACCCCAGGGTACTTGCCACGCAGGCTGAGACGACACCCAGCTTCAGCCACGGAGATGCTCGTTTCACGGTCGGTCGATCCTCTGGGATACGGGGGGAAGCCGCGCCCTGGAAAGGCGGCGCGGGTCGCATTGTAGTTTTGCTACGCACCACGCCGCCTACGCGTTTCTCCCCGTCAGCCAAAAGGGCTGCCGCGGCGTTCAGCGCGCCAGCAGGCCGCCCCACTGCCAGAGCGCGAAGCCGGCCAGCAGCACGGCCGACGCCCGGTTGATCAGGCGGCGCCAACGGGCCTGGAAGCGCTCGCGCAGCCGCCCGACCGCGGCCGACAGCAGCAGCCACCACAGCGCCGAGCCGACGAAGACGCCGGCCACCATCACCAGCGGCGAGCCGCCGGCCACCTGGGCGCTCATGGCGCCGAAGATCGCGATGAAGGACACGATGGTCATCGGGTTCGACAGCGTCAGCGCGAAGGTGGCCGCGAAGCAGGTCCACAGCGTCGGCACCGCGGCCGCGCGCCCTGCCGCGTCGGGACCGGCCGCCTGGTGCCAGCCCGACCACGCGAGCCGCAGCAGCACCAGGCCACCGAACACCGCGAGCCAGGTCTTCGCGCCCACCAGCCACGCGATCAGCGCCGTGGCACCGAAGGCGCCGACCGCGCCATACACGGTGTCGGCCGCGGCGGCGCCCATGCCGGTGGCGAGGCCGGCGCGCCAGCCGGCGTCCAGCGTGCGCTGGATGGTCAGCAGCCCGATCGGGCCGACCGGTGCGGCGATCGACAGGCCGATCAGCACCGATTGAAGGAACAGCAGCAGCGATGTCGTCGAGGTCATGCCCCGGATTGTCCCGGCCGGCCCGCGGTTGAGCCATCCGAAACTTCAGGCCAGAATCCAATCGGCCCTCCATTTTTTCGGCCGACCTGCCCGATGACAGAAACACCTCCCGCCCCGGCGCTGGACGACAAGGCCTGGCGCATCCTGATGGCCCTGCAGCGCGACGCACGCAGCCCGCTGAAGACGCTGGCCGAGGCGGCCGGGCTGTCGATCCCCGCCACCGCCGAGCGCATCCGCCGGCTGCAGGACGCCGGCGTCGTCAGCGGCTTCGGTGCCGAGGTCGACCCGCAGCGCGTCGGCTACGGCGTGCGCGCCTGCGTCGGCATCACGGTGCAGCAGCCGCACAAGCGGCGCTTCATCGACAAGCTGCGTGGCACGGCCGAGGTGCTCGAATGCCACCACGTGACCGGCGACGATTCGTTCATGCTGAGCGTCGTCGCGCGCGACCTGCAGGACCTGGAGCGTTTCCTGGGCGAGATCAACGGCTACGGCGAGACGCGCACCTCCGTCGTCTTCTCCACGCCGATCCCGCGCCGCGGCCTGGTGCCGCCCGGCACGGGGCGTGGCAAGGCGGCGCCATGAAGCTGCGGATCGAACCGCTGACGCCCGAGCGCTGGCCCGACCTGGAGGCGATCTTCAACGCCCGCGGCTGCTCGGTGGCGCGCGGCTGCTGGTGCATGTTCTACCGCCGCAGCGGCGACAAGCCGCCGCGTCCGCCGGGGGTCACGCATGCCGAGGCGGCGCGGCGCGAGTTCCGGCAGGTCGTCGAGCGCGGCGAGCCACCCGGGCTGATCGCCTACCGCGGCGACGAGCCGGTCGGCTGGGTCGCGATGGCGCCGCGCGAAGAGTTCAAGAAGCTGCAGCGCTCGGTGGTCATGAAACCGGTGGACGACCAGCCGGTCTGGTCGATCACCTGCTTCGTCGTGCCGTCGAAGTGGCGCGGGCAAGGCGTCGCCAGCGCACTGCTGGCCGGCGCGGTGGCCTACGCGAAGCAGCGCGGCATCGCGCTGGTCGAGGCCTACCCGGTCGACAAGCCCGGGCGGGCCGACGACGACGCGATGTGGTTCGGCGCGAAGTCGATGTACGACGCGGCCGGCTTCGAGGAGGTGGCGCGCCGCAAGCCGACGCGCCCGGTGGTGCGCATCAGGCCCGGCTAGATCACCGGATCGAGCGTGCTCAGGCTGGGCCTGCCGCGGCGGCGGCGCAGCGGCGCGTCTTCGTGGCGCAACTGCTGCGCCGGCAGCGGCCGGCCGAGCAGAAAGCCCTGGATCTCGTCGCAGCCGTGCGCCTGCAGGCGCGCCAGCTGCGTCGCCGTCTCCGCGCCTTCGGCATTGACGCGGATGCCCAGCGCATGCGCCAGCGAGACGATCGAGCCGACGATCAGGTCGACCTTCGGGTCGTTCTCCATGTTCTGCGTGAAGGTGCGGTCGATCTTGACCTTGTGGAACGGGAAGCGCCACAGGTACGCCAGGCTCGAGTACCCGGTGCCGAAGTCGTCCATCACGATGCGCGTGCCCATCGCTGCCAGCGCCTGCAGCGTCTGCAGCACCTGGTCGGTGTTGCGCATCAGCAGCGATTCGGTGATCTCCAGCTGCAGGCGCTGCGGCGCGAGGCCGGTGCTGCGCAGGCAGTCGCTGACGACGCCGACCACGTCGCCCTGGAATTGCGCGGCCGACAGGTTGACCGACACGTCCAGGTGCACCGGCCAGCGCACCGCCTCCTCGCAGGCACGCAGCAGCACCCAGCGGCCCAGCGCCTCGATCAGGCCCGACTGCTCGGCCAGCGGGACGAACTCGGCCGGAGAGATCGCGCCGCGGTCGGGGTGCAGCCAGCGCGCCAGCGCCTCGTAGCCGCTGACATGCAGGCCGTCGGCCTCGACCAGCGGCTGGAAGTGCAGCGTCAGCTGGTCGGCCGCGATCGCCGCCCGCAGGTCGCGCACCAGCACGCGGCGCAGCTGCAGCTCGGCATCCATGCCGGGGTCGTAGAAGCTGAACTGGCCGCGCCCGTCGGCCTTGGCCCGGTACAGCGCCAGGTCGGCCTTGTGCAGCAGCTCGTCGCGCGTCTCGCCGTCGACGCCGTAGATCGCGGCGCCCACGCTCGCCCCGCCATCCAGGCGCAGCCCGCCCAGCTCGTGCGGCACGGCCAGCGCGTCGACCACGCGCTGCGCCAGCGACGACACGTCGTCCGATGCGCGCACGCCGGCCTGCAGGATCGCGAACTCGTCGCCGCCCAGCCGCGCCACCAGGTCGAACTGGCGCACCAGCTCGCCCAGCCGCACCGCGACGCTGCGCAGCGTCTGGTCGCCGGCCGCCTGGCCGTGGGTGTCGTTGATCAGCTTGAAATGGTCCAGGTCCAGGCACAGCACCGCGAACTTCGGCCCGCCGGCGCGGGCGCGCGCCTCGGCCTCGCTGAGCGCCGCGTTGAAGCTCGCGCGGTTCAGCAGGCCGGTCAGCGTGTCGTGCTCGGCGAGGTAGCGCACCTGGTCCTCGGCCTGGCGCTCGCGGCGCGTGCGCACGATCCACTGCCGCACGCTGAAGCCGATCAGCAGCACCAGCGCCAGCGCGACGGCCACCGACACGCGCAGGAAGGCCGACGCGATGCGCGCCGCGCGCTCGGCCTGGTCGACGTAGACCTCGACCACGCCGCCGACGTTGCCGTTGGCGCCCTGCACCGGCACGTAGGCCTCGCTGTAGATGCGCGGCCGGTYGGCGCGCGACGATTCCTTCAGGTAGACGATGCTGCGCCCGCGCAGCACCAGCTCGCGCACCTCGTCGCTGCGCTGCAACGTGTCCGGCGGCGCGGCCCGGTGCGCGCGCGCCAGCTCGTCCGGCCCCAGGCCGAGCTGGTCGGAGGCGAGCATCTCGCGCCCGTGCGGGTCGTAGAGCTTGAAGCGGAACACCTCGCCCAGGCGGCGCAGCCGGCTCAGTTGCTCCACCGCGGCCGGCGTCGGCGGCCGGCCGTCGAAGATGGCATTCAGCTCGGGGACGGTGTCGCGCACGTACTGCGCCCACTGCAGCGCGCTGTGCTCGGCGTCGGCGCGCAGCTGCGCACGCGAGGCCGTCTGCATGGCCCAGCCCACCACGGCGCACGCCAGCGCACTGGCCAGCAGCCAGGCGAGCACCGCACGCCAGGTGGGATTGAGCGAGGTCATTCGGTTCTCCGGCAACCGTTTCGTGCCCGTGCGCAGACGCGGGCGACGGTTTTCCATCCAGGGTTATCGGACACCGAGGCGGCAACCTGAGCCTGCCTTGCGCTGTCCGGCCGTGCGGAATCGCACGACCGTGCGCAGCACGCCTTCCTTCACCTCAAGAAGCGGGGGCTGGCGCCGACATAGGAGCGAGTCTCGTCATGCCCCATCAAGCCCAGCATTCCGTCCCCTTCCCTGCTGCTGGCAGCCACCTGCCGCCCACGGTGCCCGAGGAACGCCAAGCCCGGGCCGGCCGCCGCCGCGGCGAGCGGCTGCGCATGCTCGGCTGGGTGTTCGTCAGCTGCATGATCGACGCCTTGCTGCTGTCGCTGCTGGCGGCCGCGGGCGCGGTCGGCTGGACGGCGCCGGTGTTCTACATGGCCGGTGCCACGCTGGGCTGCGCCGCGTTCTACCTGATGCTGTTTCGCGGCTGGAGCGAGCGCTTCGCCGACCCGTACCTGACCGGCCCGCAGATGATCACCGCGTCGGCGCTGGAGCTGGCGATGGTGCCGCTGGCGCCGGAGGTGGGGGCCTTGACGCTCAGCGTGGTCTTCATCGTGTTCGCCTTCAGCGCGCTGCGGCTGACGCCGCGCCAGCTGCTGCCGCTGTGGGTCGCGATCTCGTTCGGGCTGGTGCTGACCATCGCGCTGTCGCCGCAGGCGCCGGCGCTGCCGCGCGGCACGCCGTGGCAGGCGGCGCTGTCGGCGCTGTGGCTGTCGCTGGCGGTGGGCCGCTGCGCGGTGGTGGGCCTGTACGGCGCCTCGGTGCGCCAGCTGCTGGGCACGCGCAACCGCGAGCTCGCGGCGGCCCAGGGCCAGCTGCAGGCGCTGGCGACGCGCGACGAGCTGACCGGTGCGCTGAACCGCCGCGCCATCATGGCGGCGCTCGAAGAAGCCCTGCAGGCCGGTGCGGCACCGACCGTCGCGCTGATGGACCTGGATCACTTCAAGCAGGTCAACGACAGCCACGGCCACCTGGTGGGCGACGGCGTGCTGCGCCGCTTCGTGGTCAGCGCGATCCGCGCGCTGCGCTCGCACGACCGGCTGGGCCGCTATGGGGGCGAGGAGTTCCTGCTGCTGCTCGCGACCGGCGAGCGCGACACCGCGGCCGCGATCGCCGAGCGGGTGCGCCGCGTCATCGCCGCCGAACCCTGGTGCGAGGTGGCGCCGGGGCTGCGGGTGACGGTCAGCATCGGCCTCGCGACGGCCGCCCCGGGCGAAAGCGCCGAGCAGTTGCTGCAGCGCGCCGACGATGCGCTGTACCGCGCGAAGGCGGCCGGGCGCGACCGCGTGCTGTTCGGCTGATCCGACAACCCGGCACCCCCGCCCTTGAAAGCGCCGTGGGCCGCGCCCACATGCGCATCCTGGAGGACCTTCCCGTGGGTGCGAACGACGCTTTCCTGCTTGATGCCTATTCCGAGACCGTGGCCGGCGTGGTCGAGCGCGCCGGGCCGAGCGTCGCGTCGGTCAAGGTGGTCGGCCACGCCGGCAACCGCGATGCGGCGCTGGGCGGCGGCTCGGGCTTCCTGTTCACGCCCGACGGCTACCTGCTGACCAACTCGCACGTCACGCGCGCCGGCGCGGCGGCGCTGCCGTCGCCGCAGGTGACGCGCCAGCGGGTGTCGCTGAGCGACGGGCGCGAGTTCGATGCGCGCTGGGTCGGCGACGATCCCGACACCGACCTGGCGCTGCTGCACATCGACGGCATGTCGCGCGGCGGGCTGACGCCTCTGACCATCGGCCGCTCGGCGCTGCTTCGGCGCGGCGAGATCGCGATTGCGATCGGCAACCCGCTGGGCTTCGAGCACACGGTGACGGCCGGCATCGTCAGTGCCCTGGGCCGCAGCATGCGCTCGGGCACCGGGCGGCTGATCCCGGACGTGATCCAGACCGATGCGGCGCTGAACCCGGGCAACTCGGGCGGGCCGCTGCTGAATGCGCGCGGCGAGGTGATCGGCGTCAACACCGCGATCATCCGGGGCGCACAGTCGATCAGCTTCGCGGTGGCGATCGACATCGCCGAGTGGGTGATCCCGCAGCTGCTCAAGCACGGCCACGTGCAGCGCGGCTACCTGGGCGTGGGCGGCAGCACGACGGTGCTCGACCGGCGCATCGTGGTCGGGCTCGGGCTGCAGCAATCGCAGGGGGTGCGGGTGCTGGCGGTGGAACGCGAGAGCCCGGCGGCGCGCGGCGGCCTGCGCGAAGGCGACCTGATCATCGGCATCGACGGCACGCCGATCGAATCGGTGGACCGGCTGCACCAGGCGCTGGACGCGAGCCGGATCAACCGCGATTGCGTGCTGAAGCTGCTGCGCGGCAACGCGACCGGGCAGCCGATGTACCTGACGGTGCGGCCGACGCCGCAAGCCGCCAGGTAGTCCGGCCTCGAATCAGGATTAGCATCCGCCCTGGCGCACCCGCCACGCGTGGTGCTCATCACGCCCCTCGGGGCAGGAGCGAAGCGACTGGGGGGCCATGAGAGTTCTGTTGGTCGAGGATGACCGGATGATCGGTGCTGCCGTGCAGCAGGCGCTGGCCGACGCCGCGCACGCGGTCGACTGGGTCACCGACGGCCAGCAGGCGCTGGCCGCCGCCTTCACGCACGCCTACGACATGCTGCTGCTCGACCTCGGCCTGCCACTGCGCGACGGCTTCGACGTGCTGCGCCAGGTGCGCAGCCGCAATCCCCAGGTGCCGATCCTCATCGTCACCGCGCGCGACGAGGTCGAGGACCGCATCGCCGGCCTCGACCTGGGCGCCGACGACTACGTGCTCAAGCCCTTCGACGTGCAGGAACTGCTGGCCCGCATGCGCGCCGTCGTGCGCCGCCAGGCCGGCACCGCGACACCGGTGCTGACCAACGGCGCGATCACGCTCGATCCGGTCACCCGCGACGTCGCCTTCGACGGCCGCAGCGCCGCGCTGTCGGGCCGCGAGTTCTCGCTGCTGCAGGCACTGCTGCTGCGCCCCGGCGCGATCCTGTCGCGCCAGGAACTCGAGGAACGCATCTACGGCTGGAACGAAGAGGTCGAGAGCAACACCGTCGAGGTGCTGATCCACGGCATCCGCCGCAAGCTCGGCCCCAAGGTGATCCGCAACGTGCGCGGCGTCGGCTGGTGCGTGGACCGCGCGGCATGATGCGCACCGCATGAGAAATTCGCTGCAGTTCCGCCTCTCGCTGTGGATGGCCGTGCTGCTGCTGGCCACCGGCGTGGCGGCCGGCGCGCTGTCGTTCTTCTGGGCCCTGCACGAGGCCAACGAGCTGCAGGACGACTTGCTGGAGCAGACGGCCGCGCTGGTGCTGGCCGGCCAGCTGAGCATCAACCCGGTCGAGCCGGCCAGCGCCCCCGTGGGCATGAAGCCGCGCGTTGTGGTCGAGCTGGTCGACACCGCCGTCGCCGAGCCGCTGGTGCCCGGCATCGGCCGGCTGCCGGCCGGCCTGCCGGACGGCCTGGACACCTACACCGCCGAGGGCCACTCGTGGCGCATGCTGCTGACCCACGTGGCCGACGGCCGGCGCATCGTCGTCGCGCAGCAGACCGAGCGCCGCGACGACATCGCACAGGACAGCGCGCTCGCCGCGCTGGTGCCGCTGGTCGTCCTGCTGCCGGTGCTGCTGCTGCTGGTGCGCGTGGTGATCCGCAACACGCTGCGGCCGATCGCGCAGGCCTCCCACCGGCTGGACAAGTTGGACCGCCATGGCGGCATCCCCCAGGTCAACGTGCCGGCCGGCGAGATGCCCGACGAGGTGCGGCCCTTCGTCAGCTCGATCAACGCCTTGCTCGGCCGGCTGGCCGAGGCACTGGAGCAGCAGCGCCGCTTCGTCGCCGATGCGGCGCACGAGCTGCGCTCGCCGATCACCGCGCTGACGGTGCAGGCCGAGAACCTGGGGCACGCCGAGATGTCGCCCGAGGCGCGCAAGCGCTTCGTGCCGCTGCGCGAGGGCCTGTCGCGCTCGCGCGCGCTGCTGGAGCAGCTGCTGTCGCTGGCGCGCGTACAGGCGCGCACCGAGATGCCGCAGCAGGCCGTGGCCCTGCACGAGGTCGTGCGCGAGGTGGTGGCCGACCTGCTGTCGCTGGCCGAGGCGCGCGGCGTCGACCTCGGCGTCGCGCGGCTCGACCCGGTGCAGCTGACGGGCACCCGCGTCGACGTGCGCACGCTGGTGCGCAACGCGGTCGACAACGCGGTGCGCTACACGCCGGCCGGAGGCCGGGTCGACATCAGCGTCTTCGACGAGGCCGGCAGCGCGGTGCTGCGCGTCGACGACAGCGGGCCGGGCATCGCCCCCGACCAGCGCGAGCGCGTCTTCGATGCGTTCTACCGCCTCGTCGGCACGCAGGAGACCGGCAGCGGCCTCGGCCTGTCGATCGCGCGCGGCATCGCGCAGCGCCTGGGCGGCCAGATCACGCTCGGCGACGCACCGGCCGGCGGCCTGCGCTTCGACTACCGCCAGCCGCACGGCCCCGCGAAACTGGGGGGGCCGCTTCCCTAAAGTTCGGTATGGACGCCACGGCGCAGGCCGCTACCGTGGCAGGCTCCTGCACCACCGGAGCAACGGCATGGCCTTGTATCGCAACGTCGGGGGCATCGTGACGATCACGCCCGGCGCCACCCACTACTGGGAATACTGGTTCGACGGTTTCGGGCGCGACGTCGGCGTCGCCGTCGCGGCGCCCAACATCCAGGAGCCGCAGGTCGACGTGAAGCTGGTGGCGCTGAACCCCGGCGTCGTCGCGCATGCCAGCGGCGAGACCGACGGCATCTTCTACACGATCGACATCCGCAACGCGGGCGCGGCGCCGATCCGGTACAACCTGTGCCTCGCAGACTGGAGATGAGCCCCATGCACAGCGCCATCGTCATCACGGAGGCCGGCCGCGTGGTCGGCGTGCAGGTCGAGCTGCCGGTGGGCTCGCGCCACGTCGGGCCGGTCGCGACGCTGCGCGCCGGGCCGTCGCAGCAACTGCACCGCATCGACGTCGAACTGCCCGAAGCGCTGGCCACGGCCGACGAGGTCGGGCGCTTCCACGCCGGCATCGAGAAGCAACTGGCCGGGCTCGGCGTCAAGACCAAGACCAAGACCAAGACCAAGTCCAAGACCCGGAAGTAGCGCCTGCCGCAGAATGCTCCCCTTCGAACGATCGACGATCACGACAAGGGGCAGCGGATGAAGGTATGCATCTATGGCGCGGGCGCCATCGGCGGGTTCATCGGCGCGCGCCTCGCGGCCGGCACCCCGGCCCAGGTCAGCGCGGTCGCGCGCGGGGCCACGCTGCAGTCGCTGCAGCACCATGGCTGGCGCCTGCGCCAGCGCGGTGAGCTGCTCACCGGGCCGGTGACGGCCGTGTCGGATGCGGCCAGCCTGGGCCCGCAGGACCTGGTCGTGATCGCCGTCAAGGGCCCGGCGCTGGCCGCCGTGGCCGACCAGCTCGCCCCGCTGCTGGCCCCGCACACCGTCGTGCTGCCGGCGATGAACGGCGTGCCGTGGTGGTTCGGCCGCGGCATCGCGGCCATCGGCGATGCGCCGCTGGAGAGCGTCGACCCCGGCGGCCGCATCGCCGCGAAGATCCCGCACGAGCAGGTGCTCGGCTGCGTCGTGCATGCCGCCACCACCAGCCCCGAGCCCGGCCTGGTCGAGCACAAGATGGGCCAGGGGCTGATCATCGGCGAGCCCGCGGGCGGCGAATCGGCCCGCGCGCGCGCGGTCGGCGCGCTGCTGGCGCAGGCCGGCTTCGACGTCACCGTGTCGGCCGGCGTGCGCCAGGACATCTGGTACAAGCTGTGGGGCAACATGACGATGAACCCGGTGTCGGCCATCACCGGCGCCACCGTCGACCGCGTGCTCGACGACCCGCTGCTGCTCGCCTTCTGCGCGAACGCGATGCGCGAGGCCTCGGCCATCGGCGCACGCATCGGCTGCGCGATTGCGCAGACGCCCGAAGACCGCCAGCAGGTCACGCGCAAGCTGGGCGCCTTCAAGACCTCGATGCTGCAGGATGTGGAAGCCGGGCGCGGCATCGAGCTCGATGCGCTGGTGGGCGCGGTGCGCGAGATCGCGCAGCGGCTTTCGCTGCCGACGCCCAACATCGATGCGCTGCTCGGGATGACACGGCTGTTCGGGCGCGTACACGGCCTGTACCCCGACTGACCCCTTCACCGGACACCCCATGAACCACCTTGCCCGCTCCCTCGCCGCCGCGCTGCTGACACTGGCCGTCACGTTCGCACATGCACAGACACCGGCGCAGCCCGCCGCCCCCACGCAGCGCCTGCGCGGCACCGTCGAATCCTTCGACAACACCACGCTGGTGGTGAAGGAACGCAGCGGCGAGGTGCTGCGCCTGGCTCTCGCCGACAGCTTCGGCATCAACGAGGTGGTACCGACCGAACTCGGCAGCATCGCCGCCGGCAGCTACATCGGCACCGCCGCGATGCCGCAGGCCGACGGCACGCTGCAGGCGCTGGAGGTGCTGGTGTTTCCCGAGCAGGCGCGCGGCACCGGCGAAGGCCACTACCCCTGGGACCTGCAGCCGGGCAGCACGATGACCAATGCCACCGTCGCCGACGTCGTCGGCCAGGCCAAGGGCCGCACGCTGAAGCTGCGCTACAAGGACGGCGAGAAGACGCTGCAGGTGCCCGAAGGCGTGCCGGTGGTCACCGTGAAGCCGGGCGACCGCTCGCTGCTGGTGCCGGGTGCGAAGGTGCTGGTCACCGCGCAGCTGCGCGACGGCAAGCCGACGGCGCTGCGGGTGCTGGCGGGGCGCAACGGGTTTGCGCCGCCGATGTAGGACCGCCCAGGTCAGGCGAACGAGGCCTGGCGCGCTCCGGTGCGGAAAGCCGCGATCACGTCCAGCAGCCCGGCCGCCTGGATCTTCAGGCTCTCGGCCGCCGCCGCGCTCTCTTCCACCAGCGCCGCGTTCTGCTGCGTGCCGGAGTCGATCGACGCCACCGCCTGGTTCACCTGCACGATGCCGGTGCTCTGCTCGGTGGTCGATGCATTGATCTCGGCGATCAGGTCGGTCATGCGGCGCACCTGGTTCACGATGTCGTCCATCGTGCTGCCGGCCTCGGTGCACAGCAGGCTGCCCGCTTCCACCTTCTCGACGCTGTCGCCGATCAAGGCCTTGATCTCGCGCGCCGCCTGCGCCGAGCGCTGCGCCAGGCTGCGCACTTCGCCGGCCACCACCGCGAAGCCGCGGCCCTGTTCGCCGGCCCGCGCCGCTTCCACTGCCGCGTTCAGCGCCAGGATGTTGGTCTGGAACGCGATGCCGTCGATCACGCCGATGATGTCGGCGATCTTCCTGCTCGACGCAGTGATCTCGCCCATCGTCGCGACGACGCGCTGCACCACCTCGCCACCGCGGCCGGCCACGTCGGCGGCCGACGCCGCCAGCTGGCTGGCCTGGCGCGAGCTGTCGGCGTTCTGCTGCACCGTCTGGGTCATCTGCTGCATCGAGGCCGCCGTCTGCTGCAGAGCGCTCGCCTGCTGCTCGGTGCGGCTGGACAGGTCCTGGTTGCCCATCGCGATCTCGGCCGAGGCCGTCGCGATGCCGTCGGCCGACTGGCGCACCTTGCCCACCATGGTCACCAGGCTGGCGTTCATTTTCTTCAAGGCGGACAGCAGCAGTCCGGTCTCGTCGCGGCTGTCGACCTGGATGTCCGAGCTCAGGTCGCCCGAGGCCACCGCCTCGGCCAGCGTCACCGCACGCAGCAGCGGTGCGGTCACCGCGTTCGACAGGAACCAGCCCAGTGCCACCGCCGCCAGCGTGGCCGCGGCACTCGCGATCACCATCACCAGCCGGTCGCCGGCATAGCCGGTTTCGGCGGCCTTGCCCTGCAGGTCGGCCTGCGCATGCTCGTAGTCGATGACGTCGGTGGTCAGCTTCAGCAGCGCGGCCAGCAGCGGCCGGCATTCGGCGTTCATCTTCGCGACCGCCTCGTCGCGCTTGCCTTCCAGTGCCATGCCGACGATCGACAGTGCGACGGCGTCGTAGCGGGTTTCCACGTCGTCGAGCTGCGCCACCAGGTCGCGGTCGCGCTGGGTCACGTCCTTGCTGGTCGACAGCGCGGCCTTCAGCCGGGCCATCGCCGCCTTGGTCGCCTCGTGCGACTGCGTGACCGCCGCCTTCTCGAGGTCGCGGTCGGCCGGCGTCGTCACCAGCACCAGGTTGCGCGCGGCGATCGCGCGCTGCGTGGCGGCGCCGCGCAGCTCGGTGGCCAGGCGCTCGCGCTGGCCGACGCCGCCCAGGTAGTCGGTGAAACGGCCGTTCGAGCGGCCCAGCGAATGCAGCGCCAGCCCCGACACCAGCAGCACGATGGCCGCCAGCAGCGCAAAACTCAGCATCAACTTGGTCTTGACGCGGACGTGCCTGAAGTTCATGGGTCTATCCTCGGGATCGCTGTGGATCGGTGACGGTGTTGAAGGTCGATTGTTCGATGGCGCTGCCATGCTGCCCAGACGGCGCCCGCCGATGCGTCCCGTCGGCGCAGCACCGATTGAACTTGAAGGCAATCAACCTACAAGGCCGGAACAGGCGCTCGTTCCGGCGCCAATCGCCGCGCCGATCCCCTGCAGTCGCGGGGGGCCGGGCCGGCTTCTCCCCAAATGTCGGGATGGCAGCCTGCACCGGGGCGCCTAAGGTTGCCGCCATGGATCCCGCGAACCTCCCCGCCGTCCCCGACACCGCCCTCGTGCTGCAGTGGGTGTTCGGCGGTGTGGTGGTGCTGCTCTACGCCCGCGACCGCTTCGAGCACCCGCAGCCGATGCGCGCCACCACCACCTTCTGGCGTTACTGGTCGGCCTGGTGCGGCTACATCGCCGCGATGCTGGCGCTGTTCGTCGTGCTGGGCGGCGGCATCACGGCGGTGAAGACGCAGCAGCTGCTGTCGCTGGTGAACCTGGCCGGTGGCGACGCGGCCACGCCGGCGGCGCTGAAGGACGCCGCCGTGCTGCCAGGCCCGCTGCTGTCGGCGCTGGTGCTGACCTCGCTGCTGCCGCACTTCCCGCTGCTCGGCCGCATCGACGACGCGGTGAAGAAATGGTTCCAGCGCGTGGGCAACATGCCGATCGAGGTGCGCATGCTCAGCGCCCGGCTTGCCGCGGCCCACTACGAACTGCCGCCGCAAGCCGCCGAACGGTTGAACCCCGGGCTGCGCGCCTTCGGCGTCGATGCGGCGTGGCTGCGCGAGCCGCCCGACACGGTGCGCAACCGCTGGGCCCGCTGCGTCGCGCTGCTGGCCCAGGTGCAGCACTGGGAGGAAGAACGCAGCTACGCTCGCTACGTCGACGAGAACAAGGCGGCGCTGAACGAGGTCCGCACGCGCATGGCGACGCTGGCCGAGCTGCTGGACGCGCAGGCGCTGGCCGAACTCGACCGCGACGGCGCGACGCCGCTGCTGCTGCACGTGCGCAAGGGCGTGTTGCGCGACCTCTCGCAGGCGCAGCGTGCGCTGCACGACTTCGTCAGCGGCGGCGTGCTGAGCGGCGGGCGCAGCCATGCACAGCGGCGCGCGGCGCTGGCGCGGCTCGGCTTCTCCGGCCTGCCGGCCACGCGCGAGCCGCTGAACGCGCACGACATCGTGCTGGTGATGGGCATCGTGTTCCTCGCGATGCTGTTCGTGCCGCTGATGACGCGGCGCTTCTTCTATGCGCAGCCGCTGGACGCCAGCCTGCGGGTGCTGGTGATGGTGCCGATGATCTACGCCATCGCCATCGTGCTGGCGGTGTACCCGAAATCGATGTGGCCGGCCGCGAGCCGCTCGACCGAGCGCCGGCCGGTGGCCGCCTACGCGCTGTCGGGCGCGCTGGCCGCGGTGGCGGCCTTCGGCGTCTCGCTGCTGTTCCGCTTCGCGTTCGACCAGCAAGGCAACGTGGTGCAGGCGCTGGCCACGCCGGATGCCTTCGTCAAGGCCTGGAGCGTGACGGTGCAGCGCTGGCCCTGGCTGCTGCAGACCTTCTTCGTGACGGTGGCGATCGCGTGGGCGGCCGACGACCACCTGCCCGCCACCGGCCCGGCACCGCGCTGGCTGCGCTGGAGCGAGACGGCCGCCCTGGCAGGCATCTTCATGCTGCTGCAGTGGACGGTCGTCGAGCTGCTGATCGCCTACACCGGCGGCGGCGCGCGCCTGGCCGGGCGGCTGCCGCAGATGCTGGCCACGTCGGGCGTCGTCGGGGGCGCGATCGGCTGTTTCGTGCCGCACCTGTTCCGCTCGCGCGCGCGGCCGCCGGCCGAGGCGGTGACCGGGCCCGAGGCCGTGCAGCCTGTCGCGCACAGGGCAGCATAGGGCACTGTCCGACCCGACGAGGGGGTCGCGTCCGGCAGATCCGGGGCCTGCGGCTGGCGACGATGGGGGTCTCTCACCCGCCTGGAGATCCGCATGGGCCTGTCCCGTTTCCTCGGCCGCGCGATGATGCCGGTCTTCCGCAAGGCCTTGCCCGCGATGGGCGACACCGAGCGGGCCGCGCTCGAGGCCGGCACCGTCGGCTTCGAAGGGCAGTTGTTCGCCGGCCGGCCCGATTTCGATGCCTTGCTGGCGATGCCACCGAACCGGCTGACGCCGGCCGAGCAAGCCTTCCTCGACGGCCCGGTGCGCGAGCTGATCGCGATGGTCGACGACTTCGCGATCGACACCGAAGGCGACCTGCCGGCCGGCGTGTGGCAGCACCTGCGCAGCCACCGCTTCTTCGGCATGATCATCCCGACCCGGCATGGCGGCCTCGGCTTCAGCCACCACGCCCATGCGACGGTGGTGGCACGCATCGCGAGCGTCAACGTCGCGACCGCCGTGACGGTGATGGTGCCCAACTCGCTCGGCCCGGCCGAGCTGCTGCTGCGCTACGGCACCGAGCCGCAGAAGCAGCACTACCTGCAGCGCCTGGCCGACGGCCGCGACCTGCCCTGCTTCGGGCTGACCTCGCCGCATGCCGGCTCGGACGCCGCAGCCATCCCCGACCGCGGCGTGCTCACCGAGCGCATCGTCGACGGGCAGCGCGTGCGCGGCTTCAGCGTCGGCTTCGACAAGCGCTACATCACGCTGGCCCCGATGGCCACCGTGGTCGGCCTGGCGTTCCAGGCGGTCGACCCGACGCGGCCCGAGGGCGAACAGGACCTGGGCATCACCTGTGCGCTGCTGCCGGTGCCCACGCCCGGCATGGAGATCGGCCGGCGCCACCGGCCGATGGACTCGGCCTTCATGAACGGGCCGATCCGCGGCACCGACGTGTTCGTGCCGATGGACTGGGTGATCGGCGGCGAGAAGCAGGTCGGCCAGGGCTGGCGCATGCTGATGGAATGCCTGGCCGCCGGGCGCGCGATCTCGCTGCCGGCGATGGGCTCGGCGATGCAGCAGACCGCGCTCTTCGTGATGAACGGCTACGGCCACATCCGCGAGCAGTTCGGCCTGCCGATCGCGAAGTTCCACGCCATCGCCGGGCTGATCGCGCGCAGCGCGGCCGACCTGTACGCGAGCGACGCGGCGCGGCACTACACCGCGGCCGCGCTCGATGCCGGCCAGCGGCCCAGCGTCGCCAGCGCCATCCTGAAGGTGCAGCTCACCGAGGCCGGCCGCCGCGCGGTGATGCACGGCATGGACGTGCTGGGCGGCAAGGGCATCATCAGCGGCCCGGGCAACCTGCTCGGTGCGGCATGGCGGCAGGCGCCGATCGCGATCACCGTCGAGGGCGCGAACCTGCTGACGCGCTCGCTGATCATCTTCGGCCAGGGCGCGGTGCGCTGCCATCCGCACGTGCTGGACGAGATGGCGGCTGTGCAGGCGAAGGACGATGCCGCGCTCGGCCGGGCCCTGCTGGGGCATGCGCGCCACGTGCTGCGCAACCTGTGGGCGAGCCTGGCCGGCGCGGCGGTGCACGGCGAAGCGCCGGTGGGGCTGGAGAAGGAGCTGCGGCTGATCGCCCGCGTGTCGGCCAAGTACGCGCTGACGGCCGACCTGGCGATGGGGCTGCTGGGCGGCAGGCTCAAGCGCATGGAGCTGCTGTCGGCGCGCCTGGGCGACGTGCTGTCCAACCTGTACCTCGCATCGGCCAGTGTCTGGCGCTACCGCCAGGAAGCGGACACGGCGCTGCTGCCGATCGCGCGCGCGGCGATCCGCGTGCAGCTGGACCAGGCCGCCGCGACGCTGCGCGAGCTGTACGCCAACCTGCCGTCGGGGTTGCTGCGCGCGCTGGCGCCGCTGCTGCTGCACGGCACCGGCCGCCTCGCGCCGCTGCGCGACCGCGACCTGGTGGCGCTGGCCGAATCTCTGCACGGCGAGCCGGCCGTGCTGGCCCGGCTGTGCATGGACGTCGGCGTGCCGGGGTCCGGCGGCCTGCGCGACCTGCACGATGCGCTGGCCCGGGCGCGCGCCCTGGGGCCCGACGAAGCGGCCGCGCTGAACAAGCGGCTGCGCGAAGGCAGCTCGCTGGAGAACAGCGCGAGCTTCTCGCGCGATCCGGGCGCCGCGCTGGCCTACCTGCGGGCGGCGGCGAAGGTGATCCAGGTCGACGATTTCCCGGGCCCGTGTAGGCCGGCTCCGACGCCGGAATCCGCCGTCGGACTAGAGACACCGGCGCCGGCGCGTCCGACGATCCGGCCACGCGCCGCCGTCGCGGCGACATCCGACTCGGAGGGCCCATGAGCAGCACCCGTCCCACCACCCGCGCGAACGCCGTCGAGAGCCCGATCCGCCGCGACGGCGTGCTGCCGCCCGAGAACAAGGTCTTCATGGCCTTCCGTTCGGCCGACGACCTGCAGGGCGCGCTGAATGCGTTGCTTGACGCCGGGTTCCAGGACAGCGAGATGCTCGCCTTCACGCCGGAACGGATGAAGCGGCAGATGGAGGTCAACATCGCCCATGCCGGACCGTTGGCCTCGATCGGGCAGGACCTGAACCTGCTGAAGACCAACCTCGCACTGGCCGAGCAGGGCCACAGCTGGCTGGTGGTGCTGTGGCCGAAGAGCGATCACGAGGACCTGCTGACCAATGTTGCGCGCGAGTACAACGCGGCGCGGGCGCAGAAGTACGGGCGCCTGATCATCGAGGAGCTGGTGGACCCGGGCTCCGAGGGGCAGCAGCATTTCGAATCGGCCGACCGCGGGTTGGATCAGAGGACCGCGTAGCGCCCCGGCTTGTGGTTGACCGCGATGAAGAGGTTCATCACGACCGCCGCGAGCACCGACCACGCGACGCGCGTCGGCTCGACCACCGTCAGCGCCAGCAGCACCACGCTGCAGTCGACCGCCATCTGCACCTTGCCGGCGCGCCAGCCGCGGCTTTGCTGCAGGTAGAGCGACACGATGGTCGCACCGCCCAGGCTTGCCCGGTGCCGGGCCAGGAACAGGCAACCCGATCCCAGCAGCAGGCCGCCCAGCACCGCCGCATAGGCCGGGTGCAGCCGCTCGATCGCGAACAGCCGTGGTGACCATTCGGTCATCGCCGACAGCAGGCTGATCGCGATGAAGGTCTTCAGCGTGAACTCGCGCCCCATGCGGCGCCACGCGAACCAGTAGAACGGCAGGTTGATCGCGAAGAACAGCTTGCCCAGGCCGATGCCGGTGGCGTAGTGCAGCACGAAGGCCACGCCGGCCGTGCCGCCGGTGAGCAGCCCGACCTGCGCGAACAGGATCAGCGCCAGCGAGACGAACAGCGTGCCGGTGAAGATGGCCTGGGCGTCTTCGAACAGCGTGTGGCGATCGGCGCGGGATGGGGCAGGCGTGGCACTCATGGCGCCGGGGATTGCAGGAAGCGTGCCGAGTCAACAAGCCGTCATGCGCGGCCCGCACAGTCCCGGCTGCCGTACCGAGCAGTCCCCAGCCACCCAACCTGCCTACCCCCTCCATGCACCATCCCATCCTCCGTGTCGTCCTGGTCGCCGCCCTCGGCCTGACCGCGATCGCCGCCCGTGCCGATGAACTCCCGCGCTGGGACACGGCCATCACGAAGTACAACGAGCAGGCGGTCCGCGACTTCCACCCRGTGTTCGATTTCGACTCCGACGGCTGCTACCCGGCCACGCCCTTCAACCGCAACAGCAACCTGGCCCAGAACCCCGGCCTGAACGCCACCGGCACGCCGTGGGGCGCCTGCCGCGACAGCAACTGGGGCATCTTCGCCAACACCGTCCACCGCCAGCTGTGCCGCGAGACGGTCGAGGGCCTCGACACGATCGAGCGCTGTGCGCAGATGTACGAGCTGTACTTCGAGAAGGACCAGGCGATCGGGCTGTCCTTCCTGGGCGGCCACAAGCACGACGTCGAGACGGTGATCGTCTGGACCGCCCGGCGCAATGGCGGCGCACCGTTTGCCACGCACACCTCCACCAGCGCGCACGGCAACTTCACGACCCGCCCGAACGGCGAGATCCTGACCCAATCGGGGCATCCGATGGTCGTGTACCACAAGGACGGTGCCGGCACGCACGCCTTCCGCTTCGCGAACAGCGACGACAAGGCGCACGTCGAGTTCCAGGGCAACTGGGGCGTGTTCTACGCGCCGGACATCATCAGCCACTACAGCGCCGTCGCGCAGTGGAACGGCGACGAGTGGACGCGCTACCAGACCAACCGGGCCTACCGCCACGCGCTGGAAGCGTCGAACTTCGGCAGCGCGAGCTTCAAGACCCGCAACGACGGCGAGATCATGGTGCAGGCGAACAACGCGGTGCCGCGCAGCGATGCGTTCTGGGCCAACGCCACGTTCACCTGGGATGACGTGTGGGCCACGCGCGGGAAGGAGTTCAAGGCGAACTACCCGCAGACGTACCCGCAGATCAGCGAATAGCCCACGGTCCGCCTGCGCGGCGGACGCTCAATGACCGCCGCTGTCCCCCGGCCGGCTCGCCTCGAACAGGAACCAGGTGCGCCGCTCGGTCTCGTCGATCCACACCTCGATCAGGCTGGCCGTCGCGATGTCGTTGTGCTCGTCGCACACCACGTGCGCTTCGCGCAGCCGCGCCGCCATCGTCTTGTTGTCCTCGCGCAGCTCGGCCAGCATGTCCGACGGCTCGACGTAGTCGGCGTCGTTGTCCAGGATGCGCTGCGTGCGCGCGATGTGGCCGATCGAGCGCAGCGTGTTGCCGCCGACCTTGCGGATGCGCTCGGCGATCGGGTCGGTCATCGCGTAGATCTGGTCGGCCTGCTCGTCCAGCATCACGTGGTAGTCGCGGAAGTGCGGCCCGCTCATGTGCCAATGGAAGTTCTTGGTCTTCAGGTACAGCGCGAACACGTCGGCCAGGATGCCGTTCATCGCGGCGGCAATGTCGCGCGTGGCCGCGGCCTTCAGGTCGGTCGGCGTGACCAGTGGGGCCTTCTGGCGCTGCTTGGGGGTGGGAGAGGCGGATTTCTTCTTCACGGGCGGTCCTTCGCGGTTGAAAAGACGGGAGCCGCGAGCTTAGGCGAAACCGGCGTCCGGCGCCTCCTCGGGCGGGCGGCACTTGCAAGCCGCGACGCCGTCCCCACCTCCTCTGCACGGGATGGCCGCAGGCCGCACCGCCCAGAAGGAACCCCATGAAAGCCACCCATTCGCAACGCAGCATCAGCAACCTGGACGTGGTGCACGCGCTGGCACGCCTGCTCCAGCGCATGGAAGCCAATCCCGCCACGATCGACGCGCACCAGTACCGCACTGTCGTCGAGCAGCTCAAGAAGGCCTTCGAACAGGTCGAGCCCGGCACGGGCCTGCAGCTGATCCTGGAAGACTGCCCGGCCGCGTCGGATGTGTATGAAAACATACGCTACGAGCATGCCGGGCTGGTTCGCGCGCCCCTCGAGAAGGCGCTGAACGCGGAGCTGGAAGCGCGCCGCGCGATCGATCACGCGGCCGCCCCGCGTCATTGAACCTACGAAGGCAGGAAGTCCAAGGGGTACGTGATGTCGATCTGGTCGACGTCGCGCGCCCCGAATTCGAACTGCTTGATCCGCGCCAGCAGCTTCGATTCCAGTTCCGGCGACTTCAGCTCGCTGGAGACGATCCTGCAGTCCACCAGCGCACCCGACGGCGCGATCTTCAGGCTCAGCACGACCTTGCCCTGCAGCCCCGGGTCCTCGCGCAGCGCCCGGTTGTAGATCGCATAGATCGCGCCCTTGTTGCGCTCGAACACCAGGCGGATCTCCTCGATCGAGCGCGCCGCCTTGCCGCTGTTGCCGCGCTGCATCGTGCCGCCGGCGCCGGTGCCGTTGCCCGTGCCGCTGCCGGCCGCCGAGCCCTTGCCGCCCCCCCCGCCGCCGCCGGCCACGCCGGCCACCAGGGTGGTCGAACGCCCGGCCAGGCCACCGCCGCCGGTGTTGCGGCTGTAGCCCGCGGTGTTGATGCCGCCACTGCCGCCGGTCGCGTTCGAGGTGATCATCGCGCGGTCCGGCAGGCCGGCTTCGGTGCCCGCACCGACGCCGACGCCCACCCCTGAACCGACGCCCGGCCCCTGCTTGATGTCCGGCTTCAGCTGCACCGCCAGCGGCGCGCCGCTCAGCTCCTGCAGCTGGTCCTTCATCGCCAGCAACCCGACGCCCGCCGCCTTGCGGCGTGCCCCCTCGATCTCGCCCGGCGGCTTGTTCGGCTGCGGGACGCGGGCCTCGGGGATCGGCTCCTTCATCTTCACCGGATCCGGCTTGGCCGGGATCGGCTTGGCCTGGTCGGGCTTGGCCTGCGGCGCCGCGGCCTCGACATCCTTCGGCTTGTCCTGCACCTTGGGTGGTGGCGGCGGCGGCGGAGGCGTCTCCAGCACCAGCTTGGCCAGCCGCGGCGGCAACTCGGCCGGCGCGGCGCGGTCGGGCTGCCGCACCGGCAGCCACGGCATGATCAGGAAGATCAGCAGGCAGATGCCGACGGTGCGCTGGATGATGCGGCGAAAGCGCGCGTCATCCTCGGGCACGCCCGCCCACGGCATCACCCGCGGGTTGAACGATACGACCGCCGCACTCATGCGCCCACCTTCTGCCGCACGGCAAACGACATGTCGGTGAAGTTGGCCCGGGCCGCCGTGTACATGATCTTGCGCAGCAGCTGGTACGGGATGTCCTTGTCACCCATGATGGTCAGGGCCTTGCCCTTGTCCTTGTTGGCCTCGCGGATCATCTCGCGGCCGGCCTGGATGTCCAGTTCGTCCTTCAGCGGCGCGATCAGGTCCGACGGCAGCTTCATCACGTCGGCCACGTTCGCGATCTTGCGGCCCTCGACGATGATCTCGGTGCCGCTGACCACCAGGATCACGTTCTGCTTCGGCTCCTTCTCGGCCGTCGACTGCGGCAGCTGCACCGCCTTCGGGCTGGGCAGCAGCTCGACGCCGGTGGCGTTCGACAGCAGGAAGAAGATCAGGATCGTGAACACGTCGATCAGCGAGACGAGGTTCATGTCGAGCCCCGTCTGGTTGCGCGCGCGGCGCTCGGCCCGCTTCTGCAGCGGTGTCATCAGTGCCATGGTCCCCGCCCCTATCGCTTGACGACCGGCGCATCGCCGATCGAGATGTTGGGGAACATTTCAGTGTGCACGACCGCCGGCCCCTTGGGCGTGGCGACCACGCGCACCGCGTCCATCACCTGCACGAGCGCGTCGTACGAGGTGTTGGGCTCGGCCAGCACGCTGGCTTCCTGCTTGTCCGGGAACTTGGCCTTGATCTGCTGGATCAGCGTCGACAAGGCCGTGGTGTCATAGCCCTTCGCGTTGTTCGGGATGCGCTGGATCAGGCCGCCCAGGCGGTCGCCGACCTCCAGCGAATCCGGGCGCAGCACCACTTCCAGCTGCAGGTTGTCCACCTTCAATTGCTCCACGCCGGAGTTCTTGGCCGGCAACGACAGGTCGATCACCGACAGCCGGGTGAAGACGGCGGTCGACAGCAGGAACGGCACCAGCACCACGATCAGGTTGATGAACGCGGTGATCTCCAGGTGTGCCGTTTCCTTGCGCAGGCGACGACGGGCAGCCATGATCAACGGGCTCCGGTGCTCTGCTCGGCCTTCAGGCGCTGCACCAGGTTCAGGAAGCTGATCTTCGCGGCCTCGAGGCCGTCGACGATCTCGGCGGTCTTGGCCTGCAGGAACGAATGCAGCAGCAGGAACGGGATCGCGACCATCAGCGCGAACGCGGTGTTGTTCATCGCGATCGAGATCGAGGCCGACAGCATCTCGGCCTTCTCGGCCGGGTTGACCTGCGCCACCGCGGTGAAGCCCTTGATCAGGCCCATGATGGTGCCCAGCAGGCCGACCAGCGTGATCACGTTCGCGAAGGTGGCGATGTAGTGGGTGCGCTTCTCCAGGCGCGGCACGATTTCCATCATGCCCTCTTCCATCGCCGCGTCGAAGTCTTCACGGCGGCCCGGGCTCTGCATGCGCGACAGGCCGTAGTTGACGATCTTGCCGATCGCCGCGTCGGAGTTGGCGGTGACGTTCTGCACTTCCTTGAAGCGGCCGTTCTGCAGCATCGGCAGCACCTGCGACCACAGCTTGCGGTTCTCGCTGCGCGCGCGGTTCAGCACGATGTAGCGCTCGATGCCGATCGCCAGGCCCACCGACATGATCAACAGGCTCGGATAGATGAACAAGCCGCAATCCTGGAAAAACTTCACTGCTGTGTTGAACGCATTCATCTCTGATCTCCGATGGAAACTTCTCTGATTCGACAAAAAACGGCAGCGGCTTCTTACTTGGTGGCTGCGGCGGGTGCGGCGGGCGCGGCGGCCAGCGGGGCGGGCTGCGTCAGCGCGTCATAGTGAACCTGGCGGCGGAACACGTCGCGGTCGACCGGCGCGAGCGCCTCGTCGAGCACGCTGACCACCGGGCGCCCGCTGGTGTCGCCGGCCAGCGGCTTCTTCCAGGGCACGATGTACAAGACCTTGGGCAGCTCGCGGTTGCCGATGATCTGCGAGCCCTTGATGTCGGCGCGGTCCTGCGCCCAGGCCGGCGCCAGGCCGGCGGCGATCAGCATCGCGAACACCGCGGCCACCGTCAGCGGCACGCGCAAGGGATCTCGGGACTTCATTGCTTTTCCTTCCGGTTGTCCGCAGCCGCCGCGGCCTTGGCCGGCGCCGCCTGCTTACGATTCTTCAAATCTGCGACCCATTTGGTCACCGTGGCATCGCCACCCGGAGTCAACGCAAGATACCGGCCATACAAGTCGGCGGCCTGTGCAACATCCCACAGATACAGGTCATACAGGATGCCGAGGTTCAGCAGCGGCGCCGCGAAGCCCGCGTCGAGCGAGATCGCGCGCTCGTAGGCGTCCTTGGCCTTCGCGAACTGCCCCTGCTGGCGGTAGGTGATGCCGAGCTGGTTGAAGTACAGCGGCTGCTTCGGGTTCAGCCGCACCGCCTGCTCCAGCTCGCCGGCCGATTCGGGCAGCTTGCCGGCCTGGCGGTAGATCACGCCCAGGTTGGCATGCGGCCCGCCCAGGTCGGGGTTGGCCTGCGCGATCGCCTTGAAGCCGCGCTCGGCCTCGTCCATGCGGCCGGCACGCAGGGCCCGGCGGGCATCGTCGTAGCTGCGTTGCACGGCGGGCGAGACCGGGGCCTCGGGCTCGGGACGGGCAACGGCAGGTGCCGACGCAGCGGGTGCGGGGGCCGACGCCGCAGCGGCCGGCTTGGCCGGCATCACCGCATCGCGCAAGGTCTGCAGCTGCGTCGAGCACCCCAGCAGCCCGGATGCCAATCCGGGGATCAACCATCGAATCCACGCGAAATCACCGGATCGCATCGACGACTCCTTCGCTGCGTTCCGACTTGCCGTACCTCAAGGGCCGCATCTCCGACAAGGCCTTGAAGCTGCTCTTGACCCACTGGTCGTAGATGCCGTTGGACGTGCGCCGCGCGTTCAGCTCGTGCAGCTCGGTGGCCTTCTCCTCGAACGGGTAGGCCTGCTCTTCCAGCATCACGTTGTACTGCTCCAGTTCCACCTTCGACAGCTTCTTCGGCCGCTGCGAGGCGATCAGCGCCTTGCCGAAATCCTGGTACAGCGATGCGATCTGGTAGGTTGCTGCCGTCGTCACGTCGGCCACGCCGTAGTCGGCCGCCACCGTGTAGGCCTTCAGCGACTCTTCCAGCCGCGCCTTCTTGTTCTTCAGCGCCACGTTGAGCGGCTCGACCAGCTGCACCTTGCGGTAGCCCTCGACGATCGGCCCGGCCATCGCCAGCGCCGCCGTCGCGCCCAGGTAGCGGCTGCGGTTGGTGCGCGCGGCGCCGCCGGCCTGGTCGGCCTGGTAGATCTCCTTCATCCACGCCAGCTCGCGTGCCGGGTTGCCGTCTTCCTTGGCGATCTTCGCCAGCCGGTAGCGCGCCTCCAGCGACGACTCGAACGACGCCCCACCCTGCTTCAGGTAGCGCTCGTAGGCCTTGCCGGCCGCGGCGCGCGAACCGGCCTTCTCGTACATCTCGGCCGATTGCCACAGCGCATCGCGCGCCAGCGCCGGGTCCTTGTTGGTGGCCGCGAAGCGCTCGTACTCGCCGGCCGCCTGCGCCCACTGGCCCTTCTCGGTGTAGGCCAGCGCGAGCTTGCTGCCGACGTCGGCCTGCAGCGGGTGGTTCGGGTAACGCTTGCGGAAGTCTTCCAGCGTGCGGCTCGCGCCGTCCCAGTCCTTCAGGCCGATCATCGCGGCCGCCGTGTCGTACTGCGCCGGCGCGGCGACGCTGGACTGCGGCGCCACCGTCGCGACGCGCGAGAAATGCTTCACCGCCTCGACCAGCTGGCCCTTGGCACGCGCCTGCTCGCCCTGCTTGTAGATCGACGCCGCCTGGCGCTCGACCAGGTCCTTGCGCGCCGGGTCTTTCTCGGGCGCCAGCGCCAGCACCTCGCCATAGGCCTTCTCGGACTGCTCGTACTGCCCGCGCTCGAACGCGCTGTGCGCGATCACGGTCCAGGCGACGCGGCGGTTCGCCGGCTCGGCCGGCGGCTGCAGCGCCAGCACCTGCTGCGCCACCGTCGCGGCGCGCTCCTGCTCGCCCAGCGCATACAGCTTCTCGGCCGCGTTCGTCAGCACCGGGCCGCTGCGCTTGTCGGACGGATTGGCCTGCGCGAAGCGCAGCGCGCTCTCGACGCTCGCCTTCTGCAGCGCCGGCAGCTCGGCCGGGGCGGCCTTCTTCTCCTGCGCGGCATAGCTCAGCAGCGCCGCATAGCCGGCGTCGGCGCTCTTCGCATGCGGCGGGTAGCCGTAGGCCGTCTTCTCGTACTCGGGCACCGCTTCCTTGAAGCGGCCGTCCTCGTACAGCAGCTCGGCCAGCAGGAAGTTGTTCTGCGCCGCCTCGGGGTCGTTCGGGAACGAGGTCAGGTAGCTGCGGTACCACTTCACCGCCTCGTGGTAGTCGGCGGTCGACTTGGTCTTCTGCGCCTGCGAGTGGTAGTGCTGCGCCAGCTCTTCCAGGTTGGTCTTGACCAGCGGCTGCGCGTTCTCCTGCCATGCGGCGGCGTTCTGGCGGCTGAACTCGCTGTCGACGCCGTAGCGTTCGACGTATTCCTTCTTCGCGTCCAGCGCCAGGCCGCCGAAGCCGGTCTGCTGGTAGATCGCGATCACGCGCGCCTGCATCAGCGGTGCCTGGCCGTGCAGCGGGTCGCGCCGCGCGAACGCGCTGAAGGTGTCGGCGGCGTCCTTCGGCCGGTCCTGCCGCAGGTACAGCTCGCCCAGCTGCTGGTAGACGCGCCACTCGTACATGCGGCGGTCCGGGTCGGTCATGTAGGGCGGGATGCTCTCGGCGCCCTGCAGGTTCTCCAGGCTCAGGCTGGTGACGCGGAAGGTGTCTTCCACCAGCTCGCGGTCGCCGCGCGTCAGGCCGGGCAGCGTCTCGAGCTCGCCCTCGTCCTTGCGCCCGCCCAGCTTCAGGTCGAGCACGCCGAAGAACGGGTGCAGCGCGTCGTCGAGCCGGCCCAGCTTGAACAGCGACCAGCCCTGCATGTACAACGCGCGGTCGCGGAACGGGTTCGACGAATCGCCCTGCAGCACCGTCGCATAGGCCTGCTCGGCCTTGGTGTAGTCGCGCGTCGAGAACAGCAGCTCGCCGCGGCGGAACTGCGCCTCGTCGCGGTAGATCGTCTTCGGGTACTGCGCGACCAGCTGGTCCAGCGTCTTCAGCGCCAGCTCCAGCTCGCCGCCCTGCTCCTGCGCACGCGCCAGCTGGTACAGCACGCGGTCGTTCGACTCGTCCTGCGGGTAGGTCTTCAGGAACTCCTGGTAGCGCGTGGTCGCGGCCTTGTAGTCGGGCGTGCCGTTGGGCGTCTGCTGGCCGGCGGCCAGGCGGTTGTCGGCGCTGTCCATCTCCAGGTCGCCCAGGCGGCGCATCGCCTCGGAGCGCTGCTTGGCCTTCGGGGCCGACTTCAGGAATTCGTTGTAGGCGGCGATGGCCTGGTTCTCGTCGGCCTGCACGCCACGGTCTTCCGCGACCGTGACCTCGCGGCCGGACATCGACTTCAGCGTCGGCTGGTCGTCGCCGGGCAGCGTCTTCTTGCCGGCGCAGGCGGCAAGCCCGAGCAGCATCAGCAGCGCCAGACTATGGCTTGGGCGGCGCATTGGCGGGTTCCAGTTGCTTGTTGGCCTGGCTCGCGGCGCGGTCGTACAGCTGTGCGACGGCGAAGCGGGCCTGCGTGGTGTATTCGACCAGGCGTTCCTTCTGGTGCACGAGCTCGGTCACGGCCAGCTCCTGCACGAACTGCTGCTGCTCGGTGCTGAGCGACGCGACGCGCGGCAGCAGCGCCTGGATGGCCTTGCCGAGCTCGGCGATGCGGGCGGCGAAGGCATCGAACTTCGCCGGCTCGTCCTGCTGCGCCTGCGCCAGCGCGGCGTCGACGCGCCGCGTGTCGGCCAGCGCTTCGGCGGTGCCGCGCGAGTTCTTCTTCGCGTCCCACAGGTGCTGCGGGTATTCCTGCGACAGCTGCCAGGTCAGCGCACCGGACGCGAGCCGGAAGCGCTCGCGCGCCGCCACCGCTTCGGGCAGGTCGCCGGCCTGGGCCAGCGTCGCGCGGATGCGATCGACGCGCTCCTTCAGCGCGAGCTGCTTCTCGTCGGCCAGCGCGTCGGCGTCGCCTTCGGCCTCGATGCGCGACAGCTCGGCCGTCAGCGCGTCCAGGCGCTTCTGCAGCAGGTCGAGCCCGCCCTCGGCCGCCTTCGCGCGCACCTTGGGCAGGCGCTCGGCATAGGCCTGGCGGCGGTTGTCCAGCATGTCGCCGAACACGCCCAGGTTGTCCTGCCACTGCAGCAGGTTGCCGCGCAGGAACTGCAGGTCGCGCCAGTTCTTGAAGGCTTCCTGGAACTGGTGCTGCGCGAACAGCGGCGCCAGGTGGTTGGCGTGCGGCATCTCGGGCAGCTCGGCGATGTTCCAGAACCAGCCCATCTCCTCGCCGGGGTTGCGTTCGAGCAGGCCGTCGAGCAGCTTGCCGCCGCGGATCGCGGCGATCGACTGGTCGAGGTTGGCGTTCTCGCGGTCGAAGGCGGCAATCGCCTCCTGGTAGTGGTCCAGCGACTGGCCGCTCGCGCCGGCCTCGGCATAGGCGTAGGGCACGGCGATCATCGCCTCGAGCACCGCCGAGTCGCCCGGGTCGCGCTTGGCCAGTTCTTCCCACGGCACCAGCGCCCGCTTGGGCTGCTTCAGCGCCGCCTGCGCCCAGCCGAAGCCGAGCAGCGCCTTGTTGGCCTGCAGCCCGTTCAGGCGCACGCGTTCGAGGTAGATGTTGGCGGCCTCGGGCTTGTTCTCCTGCAGCGCGGCAAAGCCGAGCGCGACATTGGCCTTGTCGCGCAGGCTGCGCAGTTCCTCGTTCGGCGCCGGCGCCTTGCCGAGCTCGTCGAGCAGCAGGTTGCCGCGCTCGGTGTCGTCGCCCTGGCCGCTGCGGATCAGGGCCACGCCCAGGTTGAAGCGCGCATAGCGGCTGGCGTTGGTGCCGCCCGGCATCTTGCCCGGATCGGGCTGCTTGCTCAGCGCCTCGAGCTGGGCCGCCGCGCCGGCGAAATCGCCGCGCGCCATCAGCACGTTGGCCTGCAGCAGCCCGCGCTCTTCTTCCAGCTCGGGCGGCAGGTTCTTCTCGATGCGGTTCAGCGCCTCTTCGGCCTCGGGCAGGAAACCGCGCTGGTAACGGATCTTCGCCAGGTAGAACCAGGCGCGATCGCGCACCGCCGGCGACGCGCCCTTCTCGATCAGCTGCGAGAAGATCTCGCCCGCTTCACGGTGCAGCCCGTACGACAGCAGCAGCCCGCCGCGCAGGATCTCGGCCTCGTCGACGTGGTGCGGGACGCGGCCGAAGTGCTGCGACACCATCAACCCGGTGACCGACGAGAAGTAGCGGCCCTGGTAGAACTGGAACAGCGTCTCGCCGTAGTACGGGTCGTTGACGACGTGTGCAGGCACCGGCTCGGCGGCCCGCGCCCCGCCCGCGGCCAGCGGGGCGGCCAAGGCGGCGGCGATGACGGAGAGGATCCGAAGGCGCATGGACGCTTACTGCCAGACCTTGACTTCGAACTCGGGCTGCAGCTTGCCGGTGTTGTCCTTGATCTGCAGCTCGATGTACTTCGGGTCGGTGGTCTTGTCGAACTTGACGGTCGCGCCGCGCTTGTAGTCGCGGAAGTGCGGGCCGCCGCCGGTGAAGACGGCCACGATCTGGTGCTCGCCGGCCTTCAGGTTGCCGAGGTAGACGCGCTGCACGCCGCCGCGGTGCAGGGCCTTCACCTCCAGCGGCGTGTACAGGTAGTTGGCGACGACCTTGTCGTCCAGCTTCACCTGCACCGAACCGAGCTCGAACATCTTGCCCACGTCCATCGACACGAACACCGCCACCTGCGTGTTGGCGGGGAACAGCAGTTCCTCCTCCAGCACCAGCAGGTCGCGGTTCAGGCGGATCACGTCGCCCTTCAGGTCCTGGATGCGGCCGTCCAGGCTCGCGGCCGACGCGGCTGTGGCCGGCGCCGCAGCAGCCTCCGGCGCACTGGCCGCCGCGACGGGCGCCGAGGCGGCCACCGCCGCCGGCACCGGATCGGCCGCGAACACTTGCCCACCCAGCAAGCCCATCAGGCACCCTGCAGCCAGCAGGCGGCGACTACGTTTGAACATGAGCGCGGTCTTTCTCAAAAGGTGGCCGAGACGAACAGCTCCAGCACGTTCGCATCGAACGAATACAGGCTGCCATTGCGGATGTCGGTGAAATTCTTGTAGCGAAAGCGCATGAACTGGTACTGCGCATTCAGCTTGACGTCGAAGCGGTCGGCGTACCGGCCCACCGAATAGGTGCCCTTGGCGCCGATGCTCACGTCGTTGAAGTCGCTCAGCTGCTTGTTGCGCGACACGTACAGCGTCTCGCTCAGCGCGTTGTCGCTGTAGAACAGCGCCTGCTTCTGCGTGTAGTAGCGCACGAAGGCCTCGCCCAGCCACTGCGCGCCGAAATAGCGGGTGTAGCCGAGCTCGACGGTGTGCGCCTTGATGTCCCAGTTGTCCCAGAAGTAGCGGTACTCGCCGCGGATCGCGGCGCGCTGCTCGCCCTGGCCGATGTCGCCGACCGCGCGCAGCTTGACGGCGCGGCTCGAACGGGTGCGCGGGTAGCGTTCGAGCACCGTGGTGCCGAACACCTGGGCCACGCGGTACGGGTTGCCGAGGTAGCCGTTGTCGGACACGGCCTCCAGGTTGACGCTCATCAGCCAGCGCGGCGTCAGGATCTGCGTGACGCCGAAGCGGTAGCGCCAGTGCTGGGCGGTGTCGAAGAAGCCCTGGTAGCGCGAGCCGACCTTGTCGGCGCCGCGCGAGAAGCCGAGCGCCACCGTGGTCATGCCGCCGAACACCTCCTGCGAGACGTCCAGGCTGACGGTGTTGGCCTTGTAGTCGGGCTCGTCGCTGGTGGTGCCGGACACCGACACCATCGCGTCGCGGTAGACATAGTCGGCGCCGAGGCTGTACTCGGTGCGCTTTTCCTTGTAGGGGCTGGCGGTCGTCACGACGTCGATCGACGCGTTGCTGACCGAGTCGATGAAATACGAGCCGGTCAGCGACAGCCGGTCGGCGACCTTCTTGCGGATCAGCAGCGCCGGCCCGTCGGCGCGCGTGCCGCCGCCGTCATACCGGTGGTACATCATCTCGGCCCGGTCTTCCGGCAGGTCGACCGCGTGCACCACGCCCGCGCCGGCCACCAGCGCGCCGCCCACCACCACCGTGCGGCCGAGCAGCCGGCTGGCGCGCACCGCATGGTGCGGCCGGCGGGCCAGCACCCGGCGCAGCAGGCGTACCCAGGGGCTAGTTGCAACCACAGCCGCCCCCTTGCACGCCGGTGGCGCCGCGGCTGCTCTCGCGCACGTCGTAGACGTGCTCGCGGTGCTTGTCGGCCAGCGCGTCGCGCGACAGCCGCATGATCGGGTCGGCCAGTCGCTCGCGCTCGTACGGCTTGACCCAGGGTTCGGGCGCGGCGCAGCCACTTGCCAGGGCAGCCAGGGCAGCGACGCCGAGCGCGATCACGAGTGCACGCATGCTCATTCCTTCAGCAGGTCGCGGATCTGCTTGTCGTAGGTGACCTCGTAGCCGTCCTGGTAGCCGCGGTGCAGGAAGCGCACGCGGCCGTCGCGGTCGATCAGCACCGTCGACGGCATGCTGTTCAGCTGGTACAGCTTGCTGACGTTCTTGTCGGTGTCGAACAGCACCGGGAACTTGACCCCCAGCTTGGCGGCGACGCCGGCGGCATTGCGCGCATCGTCGTCGACGTTGACGCCCAGCAGCACGAAGCCCGAGCCCTTGTACTTGTCGTACAGCGCGTTCAGCTTGGGCATCTCCTGGCGGCACGGCGCGCACCAGGTGGCCCAGAAGTTGACCAGCACGACCTGGCCGCGCTGTTCCTTCAGGCGCAGGTTCTGTCCTTCGAGGGTGCGCAGCGTGAAATCGGGGGCCGGCGTCATCGGCGCGGCGGCCTGCACGACCAGGCCGCTGCACAAGGCCAGCGCGAGCGCGCCGCGCAGGATCCGGACCAGGCCGGAAGAGATCTTGAAGCTCATGGATGGCACCGATGCATCAGAAGAAGAAGGTCACGCCGCCGGTCAGCTCGAGGTTCTGCGTGTTCTGGCGCTTGCCGAGCAGGTCGAGCGTGAAGATGTGGTCGCGCATGTCGACCTGGATCGCCGCCCAGTCCTTCAGGAACAGGCGCACGCCCAGCCCGACGTTGAAGGTCTGCTTGCGCTGGTCGTTGAACTTGGTGCTGCCGACGCCGCCGATAAGGTAGACGGCCGACGCCTTGGCGACGTTGCGGCCGAAGAAGATCTCGCCCGGCAGCACGTTCACGCCGACCGAGACGTTGTAGTAGCTCAGCTTCTCGGTCTCGTCCGAGAACACGCCGCCCGGCAGGATCTGGCGGAACGACTCGTCGCTGACCTTGGTCTGCGCGTAGGCGCCCTCGACGAAGTAATCCTCGGTGATGTGGTAGCCCACGCGCAGGCCGACGACGCGGCTCGCGCCGAAGTTCTGCGTGCTGTAGGTGCCGCCGAACAGGCCGAACTCGAAGTCGTTGGACGGGATCTTCGGCACGTTCACCGGGCGGCGGTCGACCTGCGGCACGATCACCTGCTCGTTGCCGGGCTCGACCACCTGCTGCTCGGTTTGCGCCAGCGCCTGGGCGCGCGCCGCCAGGGGGGCGGCCAGGCAGGCCGCGGCCAGCAGCAGCAGCGACGGGAGGGCAAGGCGTTGTCGTTCGCGCATGGGAGGCTCGCGATCCATCAATTGAAGAAGAAGGAGAAGCCGATCGTGGCTGCACGGTACTCCGCGCTGCGCGTGTCGTCGACGAAGGCGGTGTAGATCGACCAGTCGGCGCGCACGACGAAACGGTCGGTCAGGTGGTAGCGCACGCCGATGCCGGCGTTGGCCAGCTTGGCCTTGGTGTCGATCGCGTTGACCAGCGTGGTGTTGGGCACGTTCTTGAACTTGCCGAAGCCGACGCCGAAGAACGGCGACAGCCGCTTGTCCGACCACGGCTCGACCATCAGGTTGGCATGCCAGAAATCGCTGCCGGAGAACACGCCCTGCACCTGGCCCAGCGTGCCTTCCATCGTCAGCGTGTCGGACAGCCGGTAGCTGGTCCACATCTTCAGCATCGGCTCGCCRTGGAAGCGGCCCCAGCCGGCACCGAACTCGACGCGGCGCGTCAGGTAGTCGTCCAGCAGCACGTCGCGGAAGGTCTTGGTGCCGCCGGCCTCGGTCAGCGTGGTCTCGAGCTGGGCCCGCGTGACCCAGCCTTCCTTGCCCTTGTCGGTGCGCACCTTGAACCAGTCGGTGTGGCGCAGCAGCACCTCGATCCACTCGCCCTTCTCGGCGATGTGGAACACCGGATAGCCGCGACCGGCGCCGGTGTGCAGCTCGATGTAGGGGTCGCTGACCTGCAGCCGCTCGGGCGGCGTGTCGGCGGCAAGAGCCGGCAGCGCGGCGGTGCCGAGCACGCAAACCAACGCCAGGCCCTGCAGGACCTGGCGGAAGACGGCACGGACGCGATGTTGAGATGACTCGGACGGCTCGGCGAGGGTCATGCTGTCATTGTGTATTGCAAGTCCCGGTGTTCGGGTCGGCTGGCGTGAACATGTTGTAGGTCGAGGCGCTGAACTCGTCCTGGCCGGCCGGCACCGGGTGCGTGATCCAGTACTGGATCAGCTTGACGTTGGCGTCCTGGTCGTTCTCGAAGATCTGGCCGCCGCCGTGCAGCACGTTGATCAGCAGCGGCTTGGCGAGCAGCCGGCTCTGCGTGGTCGAGCCTTCCACCACCTCGCCCTGCGCGGAGTAGAAGTTCTTGTACATGTCGGTCAGGCGGATCGAGTCCGGCGTGTTCGCCGGGTCGGTCACGTCCAGCGGCTGCGCTCCCGGCGCGATGCGGAACGCACCGCCGGTGCCGCTGACGGTGTCATGGCAGCCCGAGCCGGCGCAGGTGTTGGTGGTGGTCACGCCGTTGTGCGTGATCGGCAGCTGCGCCAGGAAGATCGGGTTGATGCACTTCTGGAAATAGGCGTACGACAGCTTCTGGCCCACCGCCCCGCCCGGGTTGTTGATGGACGACGGGTTGCCGAGCGGGTTGCCGCCGCCCCCGCAGCCGGCCAGCAACAGCAGGCCGGCCGCGGCAGCGGCCCAGGGGAACGCAATCGTCATGGGGTCGTACAGCCCTTCTTGATCCAGTTGGCGATCGTCACGTAGTTGGCACTGCCCACCGGCAGCACCGCCGTCGGCGAGCTCGCGGCGCCGGCCGGGTGCGGGATCGTCGACGGCCGCTTCAGCAGCGCATTGGCTTCCGGATGGCAGGCGTCGTTGATCATCGTCAGTGTGACATTGAAATCGCCCTCCGCGTCACCCAGCAACACGAGGCGGTTCTCGCGGAACGCCTTGCCGGCGGCGATCTCGTCGCTGCCGATGGCCTGGTGGCAGCCGGCCGCGCAGGTGCTGCGCAGGATCGGGTACACCTCGGCCTCGAACGAGGCCTGGGTGATCAGGCCGATGCCCTTCACGCCGCCGTCGGACAGGTCGTTGTAGTACTTGCCGCCCAGGTCCATCCACTCGGCCAGCAGGCGCTTCTCGGCCTTGGTCAGCAGCTTCGAGTGGTCGGGCGCGCCGGCCGCCGGAGTCGGGTACAGCAAGCGCGCATCGGCAGCGGCCATCAGCGTCGCGCCGGACAGGATCTCCATCAGCCGGCTCTTGCGGGCCAGGCCCAGTGCATCGCCCTCGCTGGCCTCCGCGTTGACCATCGCCGGCTGGCGGTCGATCATCGGCACGCCCTCTTCCAGGTGGGTCTTGGGCAGGCCGGTGGCCTCGTCGATCACCGGGTCGCCGATCATCAGCCGCTCGTACGACGCGTTGCGGCCGGTGCCGGCAATGGTCGCGCTCAGGTCCAGCTTGGTCGGGTCGGCGTGGCAGGTGACGCAGGTGTTCGCGCCGTTGGTGCCGCGGCTGACCGTCCACATCGGCTGGATGTGCGTCGGGTAGTTGATGACGCCGTTCACCGGGGCGGCCGTCAGCAGGTCGTCCTTCGAATCGGTGTTGTTCTTGTAGAGGATGCGGATCGATTCGCGCTTGGTCACGCCGGCCTGGGCGGTGTCGGCCCAGACGTCGTCGGAGACCATGTCGGTCAGCAGGTTCAGCACGTTGGCGTCCAGGCGGGTGCGGGTGCCGGCCATCGTCTCGCCGGACTGGTGGGCACCGGCCAGGCTGGCCACCAGGGCGGCCGGCATGGTGTTGGCGACCGCACCCGAGTTCAGCGCGCCGCCGCGGCGCGGGCTGTGGCAGCCGTCGCAGGTGCGACGTTCGCCCGGGCGCACCTGGATCCAGTTGGTGTGCGTCTGGAAGGCGCGGCCTTCGGCGTCGACCACGGCCAGCCCGATCGGGGTGTCGGCCGGCACCTTCAGCTTGAACGAACCGTCCGGCTCGATCGGCGCATAGCCCAGGATCTGCTGCGGCTCGAAATCGGTCTCGCCGATCGCTTCGCGCACGCCCATGCCCTGGCTCGGCGCCACCGCGCGCACCGCGCGGATGAAGCGCGCCGGGGCACAGCCGTAGGCCGCGTTCGTCGGGTCCTTCATCTTGACGATGTCGGCCACCTTGGCGCGCGTGTCCAGCGGATCGGTCGGGTTGGTCTTGGCGATCGCGGTGGTGCAGGTGGCCGACAGGTCGGCCGGTGCGATCACGGAGTCACCCATGCGGCCCAGGCCGTCGGTGTCGTAGACGCTGCGCACTTCGAGCAGGCCGAGGCCTTGCGAGGCCAGCGTCGCGTCGACCGGCGTCGGGTCGGTGGCATTCGGCTCGGCGCGCGGCTGCAGCGGTACCGGGTCGGTGTTCATGAAGCCCGGCGGGGGCGAGGCCACCGGCTGCATGCTCTTGTCGGCCGGGTTGAACATGTAGATGGCGTACGGCGGCGGGACGTTGTCCTGCACCGGGTCGGCAGCTTCCTCGCTGACCAGCCGGTTGTCGTCGGCCAGGCGGGCCTTCTCTTCCGTGGTCAGGTTGACGCAGGGGGTCACCTTGCCGTTCTTCGTGACTTCGCACGGGCGGTAGGCCACCAGCACGCGGTCGGTGCCGTCCCACAGCGGGAACGGCGTGGTGATGCGGCCGAACTGCGACAGCCCGCCGCCGATGTTCAGCGCCTGCTCGGTCGGCTGGTACTGGCCGCCCTGCGCCGCCACGCTCGGGTTGGCCGGCGTGTTCTGCTCGGAGTAGTTGGCGGCGTCGACGAAGACCAGGCCGCCGCCTTCGCGGGTGCGCGACAGCGGCATCAGGTCGGACGACAGGAAGCCCTTGTACTTGCCGTTCGGGTCCATGTCGCGCGGGTGCAGGAAGCTGTTGCCGTCGCTGTGCGCGCCGTACAGCACGAACATGTCGGTGCCGTCGGGCTTGACGCGGAACACCTTGAAGTGGTTGCGCATGCCGACGTGGTCCCAGCGCGAGAACATGATGTCGCCGTTCGGGCGCACGACCGGGTTGCGGTCATGGCTCTGGTTGACCGAGATCTGCGTGATGTTGCCGCCGCTGGCGTCCATCGTGTGCAGGTTGAACACGCGCTCGCGCTCGTACTCGTCGAGCGCGAAGCGGTTGCCGCCCACGCCCTGGTTGAAGAACGACGAGGTCTGGCGGTTGGAGGTGAAGACGAAACCCTTGCCGGCCGGCAGGTAGGCCGGGTCGACGTCGTCGGCGGTGGTCGAGCTGGTCAGGCGCTTGAAGGTGCCGCCGGTCAGGCCGCCCTTCGTCATGTCGTATTCCCAGATGTTCCAGCGGCCGGTACAGGCCTTCACGCCGTCGACCATCGAGGTGTTGGTGGTCGCGCAGCGCAGCGCGAAGACGATCTTCTTGCCGTCGAAGGACACCTCGGGGTCGGAGGCGTCGCCGTGGCCCTGGGTGATGCCCTGCGTGATGTTGTGCTCGGGTGCGCTCGGCGAGGATTTCTCGCGGATCATCAGGTCGCCGCCGTCGGCCGTGGGCGCCCCGTTGGTCGGGTTCATGCCCATGGTGTTGACGCGCTGCACGTAGGCCAGGGGCACGTCGCCCTGCACCGTGAGGCTCGACGAGTCGCTCGAACTGCCGCTGCCGCAGGCCGCGAGGACTGCCACGAGCGCCACAGCCAGTGCCGTTTGGGTTGCTGTCTGGTACTTCATCTTCGCCTCCGATGTCGCCGGTCGTATCACTGCCGGCCTGGGTTACCGGCAGGCGGGGCAGCGCCCAGCAAGCCGGAGGAGTAATGCAAAACACCCTCGGCATCGACCACGATGGCGTCGACGCCCTCCTGCGACTCGACGAGCCGCATGCCTTCTTCAAGGCCCTTCACGAAAACACTCTTGGACAGCCCCTCGGTCGTGAGCCCGTCCTCGGCGAGGATGGTCACGCTGCGGATGCCGCTCGGCGAACGACCCGTCTTCGGGTCGATCACATGGTGGAAGCGCACGCCGTCGCGCTCGAAGAAGCGCTCGTAGTCGCCCGAAGTCGACATCGCGACGTCTTCGAGCGGCAGCACGGCGACGACTTCGCCGGGGCGGCGCGGGTCGCGCACCGCGATGTTCCAAGGCCGGCCGCGGCGATCGCCCAGCACATAGCTGTCGCCGCCCGCCGCGACCACCGCATGCGCGATGCCGTGGCGGCGCAGGATCGCGGCGGCACGGTCGACGGCGTGGCCCTTGGCGAAGCCGCCCAGGTCGATGCGCATGCCGGGATGGCCGAAGCGCACCGTGCGCTGCACCGGATCCAGCAGCAGCTGCTGCCAGCCGATCGCGGCGCGGGCCGTGGCCAGCTGCTCGTCGCTCGGGGCGCGCTGCTCGCGGTAGTCGTAGAACTGGCCGACACTCGCGTAGGTGATGTCGAAGGCGCCTTCGGACAGGCGCGAGAAATGGAGTGCGCGGTCCAGCAGCGCATAGAGTTCGTCGCTCAGCGGCACGGCCTGCGTGGCGGCTTCGCGGTTGATGCGCGACAGGTCGGACGCGGCCTGCACCGGGCTCATCGTGCGGTCGATGCGGTGCATGTCGGCCATCACCGCGGCGATGGCGGCTTCGCCGGCACGGCGCTCGTCGCTCCACAGCTCGACGCTGACCGAGGTGCCCATGATGGCTTCTTCCGCACGCAGCCAGCCGCCCGCCCGGGACGCCGCATCGGCGTGCCTGGCTGGGTTCATCGACCTTGCTGGCTTGTTGGACACCAGGCCCTCCGGAAGCAACTGCACTTCGACCCCTCGGTTCACTGACCGCCCATGGATATTTGTCCTACGCAGATCACGTGCCTGCGCAGCGGAGCGGATCTTCGTCCCCAAAACCCCCGAAAATGTGTCAATAGTTGGCAAACGGGAAAAGCCTTACATCCTGTTCCAGAAGAAACGGTGACCCTTTTTGTTCATCAAGACGTGTTCTGAATCAGATGTGAACGAAGGCAACCGGTTGCGGCTGGCGCGCCACGGTCGAAAGCCCGGCGGGCGATTGGCGCGGATCGTGCTGTCCCTGATGTGCGGTATCCGGCATGCACCGATACTCCGGGATTCGCGCAGAAACCTCCCATTCGGCAGTCACCTCACCATCGATACCGGCACCCGATAGCCCGGTCCTCCCGCCCTCCATGCTCAGTGCCCACCACCTCCGCTGCTCGCGCGGCGATCGCACCCTGTTCGCGGACCTGAGCCTGTCGCTGGCGCCGGGGCGCTGGCTGCAGGTGGGCGGCGCCAACGGTGCCGGCAAGACCACGCTGCTGCGCACGCTGGTCGGCCTGAACCCGCCGGACGAGGGCGAGGTGCGCTGGAACGACACGCCCATCCGGGGCGCCGGCGACGATTTCAGGCGCGCCTGCCTGTACCTCGGGCACCACGCCGCGGTGAAGGACGAGCTGACGCCGGTGGAGAACCTGCGCCACGCCTGTGCCATCGACGACCAGCCGCTGGACGATGCCCGGGCCGGCGACGCGCTGCGCCGCATCGGCCTGCGCGGGCGCAACCACCTGCCGACGCGCGTGCTGTCGGCCGGGCAGAAGCGGCGCGTGCTGCTGGCACGGCTGCTGGTGCGCCCGGCCACGCTGTGGGTGCTGGACGAACCGTTCGCCGCCCTCGACACCGAGGCGGTCGCGCTGATGGGCGAGCTGATCCAGGGCCATCTCGCCGAGGGCGGCATGGCGATCCTGACCAGCCACCAGCCGGCGCCGCTGCCGGCGGGCGACCTGGTGAGCCTGGCCGCCACATGATGGGCACCTTGTGGGTCGCCCTGCGCCGTGACCTGCTGCTGGCCGCCCGCCGGCGCAGCGAGGTGGTCACCGCCCTCTTCTTCTTCGTGGTCGTGGTCAGCCTGTTCCCGCTCGGGATCGGGCCGGAGCCGGCGGTCTTGCGCCGCATCGGGCCCGGCGTCCTGTGGGTCGCCGCGCTGCTGGCCACGCTGCTCGGCCTGCCGCGGCTGTTCGCGAGCGACCATGCCGACGGCACGCTGGAGCAGATGGCGCTGTCGCCCCGCCCCTTCGCGCTGCTGGTCGCAGGCAAGATCGCAGCGCACTGGCTGCTGTGCGGCCTGCCGCTGGTGCTGCTGGCGCCGCTGCTCGGGCTGCAGTTCAACCTGGACGCCGGCGAGCTGCAGGTGCTGATGCTGGCGCTGCTGCTGGGCACGCCGGTGCTGAGCCTGATCGGCGCGATCGGCGCCGCCTTGACGCTGGGCGTGCGCGGTGGCGGCACGCTGCTGGCACTGCTGGTGCTGCCGCTGTACGTGCCGACGCTGATCTTCGGCGCCGGCGCGGTGGAGGCGCACAGTGCGGGGCTGGGCTCGTCGGCCCAGCTGTCGATCCTGGGGGCCCTGCTCGCGGTGGCCGTATTCTTCGCACCCTGGGCCACCACCGCGGCCCTTCGCATCGCAATCGAATGATGGACAAGCAAGCTGCCAGTTCCTGGATGCGCTACGCATCGCCCGCCACGTTCTACCCGATCGCCGGCAAGCTGCAGCCGTGGTTCGCGGGGCTCGCCGCGGCGCTGACGCTGGCCGGCCTGTGGCTCGGCTTCTTCGTCGCGCCGACCGATGCGACCCAGGGCGAGGGCTACCGCATCATCTTCGTCCACGTGCCGGCCAGCTGGATGTCGATGTTCATCTACTGCGTGATGGCGTTCTGGGCCGCGATCGGGCTGGCCTTCAACACCCGGCTGTCGTCGATGATGGCCTCGGCGCTGGCGCCGACCGGCGCGATGTTCGCGCTGCTGTCGCTGCTGACCGGCTCGCTGTGGGGCAAGCCGATGTGGGGCACCTGGTGGGTCTGGGACGCGCGGTTGACCTCGGAGCTGATCCTGTTCTTCCTGTACCTGGGCTTCCTCGCGCTGCAGGCCGCCATCGAAGACCCGAAGCGGGCCGACCGGGCCGGCGCCGTGCTGGCGTTGGTCGGCGTGGTCAACGTGCCCATCATCTATTTTTCGGTGAAGTGGTGGAACACGCTGCACCAGGGCGCGTCGATCTCGATGACCAAGTCGCCGTCGATGGCCGCCACGATGCTGTGGGGCATGCTGCTGATGGCGCTGGCCTTCTGGATGTATTCGATCGCCGTCGCGCTCTCGCGGGTGCGCAACATCATCCTCGAACGCGAACGGCATGCCGACTGGGTGCGGCAGGTGCTGGTGGAGAAAGCGTGATGCAGTGGAACAGCGTGGGTGAGTTTTTCGCGATGGGCGGCTACGCCTTCTACGTATGGGGCAGCTTCGGCGCGTGCGCACTGGCGATGCTGGTCGAAAGCCTGCTGCTTCGCCAGCAGCACCGGGAACTGTTGCGCTCCCTCAGAGATCAGCACGAGGCATGACCATGATGAAACCCCGACACAAACGCCTTGCGATCATCATCGGCGCCGTCGCCAGCCTCGGCGTGGCCGCCGGGCTGGTGCTGAACGCGCTGAACAGCAACGTCGCCTTCTTCTTCACGCCGTCGCAGGTGGTGACCGGCGAGGCCCCGAAGGACCGCGCCTTTCGCGTCGGCGGCATGGTGCGCGCCGGCAGCCTGAAGCGCGACCAGATGACCGTCAGCTTCACGATCACCGACACCGCCAAGGACGTGCCGGTGCGCTACACCGGCATCCTTCCCGACCTGTTCCAGGAGGGCAAGGGCGCCGTGGTGCAGGGCAAGCTGGCCGGCGATGGCGCCTTCGTCGCCACCGAGGTGCTGGCCAAGCACGACGAGAACTACATGCCGCCCGAGGCCGCCCACGCGGTCGAGGAAGCGAAGAAGATGAGGAACACGCTCAAATGACCCCCGAACTCGGCCACCTGGCGCTGATCCTCGCCTTCATCGTCTCGCTGGTGCAGGGCACCCTGCCCCTGGTCGGCGCGCACCGCCGCAACCCTGCCTGGACCGCCCTCGCGCGGCCCGCGGCGCAAACCCAGTTCCTGCTCGTCGCGTTCGCGTTCGCCTGCCTGATGCAGGCCTTCGTCGCCAACGACTTCTCGGTCGCCTACGTGGCCGCGCATTCGAACTCGCAGCTGCCGACGCCCTACCGTGCCGCCGCCGTCTGGGGCGGCCACGAAGGCTCGCTGCTGCTGTGGCTGCTGATGCTCAACGGCTGGACGCTGGCCGTCAGCCTGCTGTCGCGCCAGCTGCCGCTGCCGATGGTGGCGCGCGTGATCGGCGTGCTGGGCCTGGTGGCCGCCGGCTTCCTCGCGTTCATGCTGCTCACGTCGAACCCGTTCGACCGGCTGATCCCCGCCGCCGCCGAGGGCCAGGACCTGAACCCGCTGCTGCAGGATCCGGGCCTGATCGTGCACCCGCCGATGCTCTACATGGGCTACGTCGGCTTCTCGGTGGCCTTCGCGTTCGCCATCGCCGCGCTGCTGGCCGGCACGCTGGACGCCGCCTGGGCGCGCTGGTCGCGCCCGTGGACCAACGTCGCGTGGACGTTCCTGACGCTGGGCATCGCGCTCGGCTCGTACTGGGCCTACTACGAACTCGGCTGGGGCGGCTGGTGGTTCTGGGACCCGGTCGAGAACGCCTCCTTCATGCCCTGGCTGGTGGGCACCGCGCTGATCCATTCGCTGGCCGTCACCGAGAAGCGCGGCAGCTTCAAGAACTGGACCGTGCTGCTCGCGATCTGCGCGTTCTCGCTGTCGCTGCTCGGCACCTTCCTGGTCCGCTCGGGCGTGCTGACCTCGGTGCACGCCTTCGCGACCGATCCGCGGCGCGGCATCTTCATCCTGCTGTTCCTGAGCGCGGTGATCGGCGGTTCGCTGAGCCTGTTCGCCTACCGCGCACCCAAGGTCGGGCTGGGCGGCGCGTTCGCGCTGCTGTCGCGCGAGACGCTGCTGCTGATCAACAACGTGCTGCTGATGGTGGCCGCCGGCTCGGTGCTGCTGGGCACGCTGTACCCGCTGATCATCGACGGGCTGGGCCTGGGCAAGCTGTCGGTCGGGCCGCCCTACTTCAACTCGGTGTTCGCGCCGATCATGGTGCCGCTGCTGTTCCTGATCGCGATCGGGCCGGTGGCGAACTGGAAGCACGCCGACACGCGCGACCTGTCGCAGCGGCTGTGGATGGCCGCCGCGATCGCGGTGGTGCTGGGCGCGCTGCTGCCGCTGCTGGTGGGCAGCTGGTCGCCGCTGGTCGCGCTGGGCCTGCTGCTGGCGGTGTGGATCGCGGCGAGCAGCGCGTTCCAGATCCGCGCCCGCCTGAAGTCGGGCTGGCCGCCGCGCGCCTACTGGGGCATGCACCTGGCGCACGTCGGCATCGCGATCTTCGTCGTCGGCGTCACGCTGGTGAAGGGCTACGAGGTCGAGAAGGACGTGCGCATGGCCGTCGGCGAGACCGTCGAGCTGGGCGGCTACACCGTCAAGCTGCTCGGCGTGAACGAGGTGCGCGGGCCCAACTACGTCGCGCAGCGCGGCGAGGTCGAGCTGTCGCGCAACGGCCAGGTGCTGCGCACGCTGAACCCGGAGAAGCGCAACTACCTGTCGTCGCAGATGCCGATGACCGAGACCGCGATCGACAGCGGCCTGACGCGCGACCTGTACGTGTCGCTGGGCGAACCGCTGGACGGCCCGAAGGGCGGCCAGGCGAGCGCCTGGAGCGTGCGCGTCTACTACAAACCCTTCGTCGTGTGGATCTGGGGCGGCTGCCTGCTGATGGCCTTCGGCGGCGCGCTGGCCGCGAGCGACCGTCGCTACCGGCTGAAGCTGAAGCAGGCGGTGTCGCTGCCGGCGCAGGGAGCGGCCGCATGAAGAAGTTCTTCCTGGTGCCGCTGGTGCTGTTCGCGATCCTCGCGGTGTTCCTGGGCGTGGGGCTGAACCACGACCCGCACGAGGTGCCCTCGCCGCTGATCGGCAAGCCGGCGCCGATGTTCTCGCTGCCGCGGCTCGAGGCTGCGGCCGATGGCGCGAAGTTCGGCCCGCAGGAGATGCGCGGCAAGGTCTGGATGCTCAACGTGTGGGCCACCTGGTGCGGCCCGTGCCGCGAGGAGCACCCGGTGCTGGTGAACTTCGCGAAGACCGGCCTCGTGCCCATGGTCGGGCTGAACTACAAGGACCAGGCGCCCGATGCGACCCGCTGGCTCGCCGAGTTCGGCAACCCGTACCTGACGACCGCGGTCGACGCGGACGGCCGCGTCGGCATCGACTACGGCGTGTATGGCGTGCCCGAGACCTACCTGATCGACAAGACCGGCACGATCCGCTTCAAGCAGATCGGGCCGCTGACGAATGAAGTGCTGAAGAACAAGGTTGTTCCCATGATCGCGGAGCTGTCGAAGTGAGGCGCTGGGCTGTTGGCATGGCCGCTGCCGTGCTGCTGGGCGCGGGGAGCGCCAGCTGGGCCACCGACGCGCAGCCGCTGGCCGCCGACCCGGTTGTCGAGGCGCGGCTGGTCGGCATCGCCGAGGAACTGCGCTGCCTGGTGTGCCAGAACGAATCGCTGGCCGGCTCGCGCGCCGACCTGGCGGAAGACCTGCGCCGCGAGATCCGCACGCTGATCCGCCAGGGCAAGACCGACCAGGAGGTGATGGACTTTCTGGTCAGCCGCTATGGCGACTTCGTGCGCTACCGGCCGCCGGTGAAGCCCACCACCTACCTGCTGTGGGGCGGGCCCTTCGTGCTGCTGGGCGCCGGGCTGGTCGGCCTGGTGATGTTCCTGCGCCGGCGCACCGCGCCCGATGCGCTGGCCCTGACGCCCGAGGAGCAACAGCGCGCCACCGCCCTTTTGAACGACAACAAGAACGCATAGATGGCCACCTTCCTGATTGCGGCGGCACTGCTCGTCGCCGCCACCCTGCTCGTGCTGCTGCGTCCGTGGCGGCGTGCCGCGAAAGCGGCCGAATCGACGGCCCGCGAGGCCAACACCGCCGTCTACCGCGACCAGCTCGCCGAGCTGGACCGCGACCTGGCCGCCGGCGCGATCGGCGCGGTCGACCATGAGCAGGCGCGCGGCGAACTGCAGCGGCGGCTGCTGGCGGATGCCGGCGTGCCCGAAGCGGCGATGGCCCCGGCCGCCTCAGGACGCATGACGATGGTCGCGCTGGCGCTGGGCGTGCCGCTGCTCGCCGCCGGCCTGTACGGCTGGCTCGGCAACCCGGCCGCGCTGAACCCGCCGCCGCCGCCGCAGCAGGGCGAGGTCACGCAGCAGCAGGTCGAGCAGATGATCGCCGCGCTGGCGGCGCGGCTGCAGAAGGACCCGAACGACCCGAAGGCGTGGATGGTGCTCGCGCGTTCGTACCGCGCGATGGGCCGCGCCGCCGATTCGGTCAAGGCCTTCGAGCACATCCCCGAGATGGTGGAGCGCGACCCGGTGCTGCTGACCGAATACGCCGACGTGCTGGGTGCCAGCGCGAACGGCGACCTGCAGGGCAAGCCGCTCGAGCTGGTGCGCAAGGCGCTGGCGCTGGACCCGAACAACGCGATGGGCCTGTCGCTGTCGGCGACCGCGGCCTACCAGCGCAAGGACCTGAAGACGGCCGAGGCGCACTGGCAGCAACTGCTGCCGATGCTGCCGGCGGAATCGGACTACGCGAAGTGGATCGTCGCGACGCTGGCGGAGATCCGCGGCGGGGCCGCGTCGGCACCGTCCGCGGCCACCG